>CAYNLI010000012.1:0-26644 GCA_964398035.1 uncultured Flavobacteriaceae bacterium
TATATGATAACAAGATGTTATAATAAAATGAAAATACTTTTTTAGATTCTATAGATACCTCTTAAGTGTTTTCGTATTAAAATAAAGAACAAAGAAAAAGGGGAGCAACTACAACGAGTTGTTCCCCTTTTTCTCTGTTCTTTTAGCGAAATGTACTTATCTATATATTGTCTGTGTCCTATCTGGTCCTACAGAGACAATCTTAATAGGTATCTCTAATTCCTTTTCTAAAAAATCTATATATGCATTTAAGGCTGGGGGTAATTCTTTCGCTGTGGTCATTTGTGTTAAATCCTTTGCCCAGCCTTCCATTTCAGTATATATGGGTGTTACGTTTTCAGGTTCAATATTATAAGGCAAATGCTTTATTTCTTCCCCTCTATATTTATAGGCGGTACATATTTTTAGTTTTTTAAACCCACTTAGTACATCACCTTTCATCATCATTAATTCTGTTACTCCGTTGATTTCTACAGCATATTTTAAGGCTACCAAATCTAACCAGCCACATCGTCTGGACCTACCTGTTGTAGCACCAAATTCATTGCCTACACGTCCCATGGTTTCCCCATCTTTATCAAAAAGTTCTGTTGGGAAAGGACCACTGCCCACACGGGTAGTATATGCTTTAAAAATACCTTTTACATCACCTATTTTATTTGGAGCTACACCAAGACCTGTACAGGCACCTGCCGCAGTGGTATTAGAAGAGGTTACAAATGGATAGGTGCCAAAATCAATGTCCAACAATGAACCCTGTGCGCCTTCTGCCAATATTTTTTTTCCTTCTCTCTGTGCATTAAATAAGTATTCTTCACTATCAATAAAAGTTAGTTTTTTTAATTCTTCTATTGCTGCAAAGAAATCCGCCTCCAATTCTTCTAAATTGTATTGAATGTCCACATTGTAAAAACCGATCATGGCCTCATGTTTGTTTGCCAATGCGCGGTATTTTTCTTCCCAGGTGCTTAATTCCAAATCACCAATCCGCATACCATTTCTCCCAGTTTTGTCCATATATGTTGGACCAATACCTTTAAGGGTAGAACCAATTTTGGCTTTCCCTTTGGCTGCTTCGGAAGCAGCATCCAACAATCTATGTGTTGGTAAAATTAAATGGGCTTTTCTTGATATAAGAAGTTTGGATTTTATATCAAGATTGAACTTCTTAAGGTTGTCCAATTCTTTTTTAAAGATAACGGGGTCTATTACCACACCGTTTCCAACTATATTTATTGCAGTTTTATGAAAAATACCTGAAGGAATAGTATGTAAGACATGTTTTATACCATCAAACTCCAAAGTATGTCCAGCATTTGGACCTCCTTGAAATCTTGCAATTATATCATAGTCTTTGGTTAGTACATCAACAATTTTTCCTTTGCCTTCGTCTCCCCATTGTAATCCTAGTAGTAAGTCTACCGCCATGCGTAATATTGGTTAGTTGTTTGTGTTTTCTTTTTTGTTTCTTGTGCCGTAAAAGTAAAGTGAATGGTTACTTATTTTTATATCAAAAACCTCTTCTATTGTTTTTTTTATAGATTGTATTCTTGGATCACAGAACTCTACAACTTCACCAGTATCTGTTATGATTACATGATCGTGCTGTCTATCAAAATATGATTTCTCATACTGTGCCTGGTTTTTTCCAAATTGATGTTTTCTAACCAGTTTACAGTCCATTAAAAGTTCTATGGTGTTATAGAGTGTAGCTCTACTTACCCTATAATTTTTATTTTTCATTTTGATATATAGAGATTCTATATCAAAATGCTCTTCACTATCATAAATTTCTTGGAGTATGGCGTAGCGTTCAGGTGTTTTTCTATGACCATTTTCTTCTAAAAAATTGGTGAACACATTCTTTACTACTTCTTGATCTTTATTGACTGCCATTTTCACGTATACTAATTTTACAAATGTACATTTTAAATTTAAATTCTAGTGACTTTATCAATGCCGTTGACACGTTTTAAATTATTGGTCAGTTTTTTAAGAATAGTATTGTTTTTTACCACTACTCTTATCTTCCCCGTAAAGGTTCCTCCATCCGTATTAAAGTTAAGGTTACGAATGTTAACGTGCATATTGTCAGAGATAATTTGTGTTATGTTGTTCACAAGCCCAAGGTTGTCTATACCGGTAAGCTTTATGTCTGCTATAAATTCTTCTTGGCTAGAGTCTATCCATTTTGCACTAATGATTCGGTATGCATAATTAGATTGTAGGGCAATGGCATTTGGGCAATTTTTTTTATGCACTTTTATACCATCATTAATGCTGACAAACCCAAAAACATTATCACCTGGTATGGGGTTGCAACATTGTGAAAGCTTATAGGGTAATTTCTCTTCTTCTTTCCCAAAAACCAATATATCATACTTAGAAGTTATTTCATCCTTATTAATATCTATAGGTATGGGGGTTCTTTTAATTCTATTCTTAAAGAAACTGATGAAAGCATTACTGTATGATGATGCAAAATCTTTAATTTGCTGGTTATCTATTGCACCATTACCTACTCGATAAAATAAGTCTAAACTAGTTTTCAGTTTAAAATAAATAACCATTTTATTAATGACATCTTCATTTATACTTATTTTCTGAGTCTTTAATTTTCGTCTTAAAATTTCTTTTCCTTCTATGGCCACACCCTTTTTTTCTTCTCTTAAGGATGATTTTATTTTAGCCCGAGCCCTAGCAGTAGTTGTATAATCCAACCAACTTTGATTAGGCTTAGAATTTACAGATGTAATGATGTCTACTTGATCTCCACTATTTAAAGTTGTGTTCAGTGGCACCAATTTGCCATTTACTTTTGCTCCGCGGGTGTGCATGCCAATTTCTGTATGTATATGGAAAGCAAAATCCAATGGCGTAGCTCCTTTTGGCAATGACTTTAATTCGCCATTAGGCGTAAAGACAAAAATTTCTTTGGAATAAAGATTCAATTTAAACTCTTCAACAAAATCAACAGCATTGGTATTAGAGTTTTCCAATGCTTCTTGTAAACGATTAAGCCATATATCTATACCTTTTTCGCGTTGGTCTCCATGCTTGTATTTAAAATGGGCAGCATATCCTTTCTCTGCAATTTCATGCATACGTTCACTACGTATTTGTACTTCGACCCATTTTTTTTCAGGTCCCATTACAGTTATGTGCAAAGCTTCATAGCCCGTAGATTTTGGTGAAGAAATCCAATCACGAAGCCGAACTGGGTTTGGTGTAAAATGGTCCGTTACAATAGAGTATATTTTCCATGCCAAAAATTTTTCATTCTTTTTGTCAGATTTATAAATAACCCTGATTGCAAACTTGTCATATATCTCATCAAAAGGAACGTTTTGAGTCTTCATTTTTTTTCTAATCGAAAAAATAGACTTCATTCTGCCTTTTATATAATAGTTTAATCCTTCCTTATCTAGAGAGTCCCGAATAACATTGGAAAAATCCTCAATATATTTTTCACTTGCACCTTTGGTACCTGCTATTTTTTCAAAAATATCATTGTAGACCTCTGGCTCTGTATACTTTAAACTTAAGTCTTCTAACTGTGTCTTTATGTTGTAAAGCCCTATTCTATGCGCTAATGGAGCATAGATATAAAGGGTTTCTGATGCCATTTTCACTTGTTTATGCTCAGGCATGGCATCCAAAGTGAGCATATTATGATATCGATCGGCAATTTTAATAATGATAACTCTAACGTCATCATTCAATGTCAGCAGCATTTTTCTGAAATTTTCAGCCTGCTGGGATATGTTCATATCCTTTTTTAGATGTGCTATCTTAGTAAGCCCATCAACAATACGGGCAACGGTCTCACCAAACATGCGTTCCATATCATCCAAAGTGTACGCTGTATCTTCAACCACATCATGTAATAGGGCAGAAGCAATGGAAACTGCATCCAGACCAATTTCTGATGCTACTATTTTTGCTACAGCTATGGGATGAAATATATAGGCTTCGCCAGATTTTCTTCTTTGGTCTTTATGCGCATCTACGGCAATATCAAATGCTGAACGGATGAGTTTTTTGTCTTCAGTTGTGAGCGACTGATAACTTATGCGCAGCAATTCTTTGTATTGCTTGGCAATTTCTTTGTTTTCCTTTACTATGTCCGCTTCGGTCATCATATATTAAAATTACCACAATCTTTATTAGTGAACAACAAATACTATGCCTTTAAGTTCCGTATTCTGGCAATTAAGGGTGGATGAGAATAATGCATAAATACATAGGCAGGATGTGGGGTAAGGTTGCTTAAACTATTTTTAGATAGCTTTTTTAATGAACTTATCAATGGAAGAGCAGCAAAAGTGTTTTTAGCATAATCATCTGCTTGATACTCAAATTTTCTAGAAATATAGTTCATTAGCAAACCTGTGATTTCTGATATGGGGGAGTATAATATCCCAAACCCTATCAATGCAGCATGGAAACTGGGTTGGGAAACTCCAATAGCCAATGATACCTCTGGGTTGTTTACAAAAATTGACAAAACAAAGAGAGTGATGCCCATAGTAAAGATTGATGCAACTAGATTAAAAATAATATGCTTTCTTTTATAATGACCAACCTCATGCGCTAATACAGCGACAATCTCGTCTTCATTCAAATCATTGATCAAGGTATCATATAGCGTAACTCTTTTTTCCTTCCCAAAACCTGAAAAATAGGCATTTGCCTTTGTAGATCTTTTAGAACCATCGATTACAAAAATATTGTTCAGCTTAAAACCAACTTTTTGTGCATAGTCTTCTATTTTACTTTTTAAAGTGCCTTCTTCCAAAGGAGTTTGTTTATTGAAAAGTGGCACAATAAGTTTGCTGTAGAACAGATTCATGAAAATGGTAAAGAAAGCTATCATTGCCCATGCGTAAACCCAAAAATCAGGACCTGTGGTTTGGTAAAACCAGATGATAAGCGCCAAAATGCCACTGCCCAAAATGGACATCATGAGCCAGCCTTTTATTTTGTCTAGAAAGAATAATTTTTTTGTGGATTTATTAAAGCCAAATTTTTCTTCGATCACAAAAGTTTGATAATAAGAAAATGGCGTAGTAATAACATCACTGCCAATCATTATGATACCAAAGAAAAACAGCGCCATTAAAATAGGATTGACCGTGGTTTCCCTCACAAAAGAATCTATCCATTCAAAACCTCCAAAAATTAAAAAAGATAAGGTCAAGAACAAAGAGAAAAAGGAAGTTAACAGCCCATATCTATAATTGGTCTTTTTATACTCTTGAGATTTTTGGTATTCATCCATATCATAAACATCGTTCAGTTCTTCTGGAACGGGGTCATCATACCTTTTGTAATTCAAAAAGTCTAGAAAGGTTTCCAATAAAAATTGAATAATTAGAATAGTAATTATGATATAGAACAAGGAACTTTTATCCATGAATTTAATTAGTTGGGAAGATGATGATTAACTAAAACTTTCTTTGTCGTTTTGCTTCAAAGATAAGTATTGCAGCGGATACGGAAACATTCATGGAATCTATTTCTCCTTGCATGGGAATGATAATGTTTTGGTTGGAATTGTTTAGCCAAGTATCCGTTAATCCAGTTGATTCTGTACCTACAACAATAGCTGAAGATTTAGAAAAATCAACTTCTAAATAATTTTTGGAAGCTGTTAGTGCAGCGCAATAAATAGCAATATTTTTTTCTTTTAAAAATGAAATGATTTCATCTGTACTTCCCATACCAATTGTAGTGGTAAATACACAGCCTACACTAGAGCGGATGATGTTTGGGTTGTAAAGGTCAGTTTTTGGATTAGCAATGAGTATGGCATCGACATTGGCTGCATCGGCTGTACGCAACAACGCCCCAATATTTCCAGGTTTCTCAGGTGCTTCCGAGACTAAAATCAGAGGATTTTTTGAAATAAATAGTACTTCATCCAGATTATGGGATTTTGATTTGACTATGGACAAAACACCTTCAGTAGTTTCCCTGTACGCTATTTTTTGATATACTTCTTTTGAAATTTCAATTACTTCAGGTTTTGAATCAATCAGATTTAAAAGGGAATAAATTTCTTTCTCAGAAATAATTGGAGCATAATAGAAAACCTGTTCAATGGCATAATTGCCTTTGAGTGCCAATTGTAGTTCTCTTAAACCTTCAAGAATAAAAAGTCCCGTTTTTTTTCGTTCACGGGACTTTTCTTTTAATAGTATAATTTTTTTTACCAGCTTGTTCTGTGTACTACTGATAATTTTAATGCTTTCCATGTTTGCAAATGTAAGGGAATCAATAAAAACACATCTGCATTTTTATTTTCCATTGTACTTGCCCATGTACCTTTTCCAAAGTTTTGTTTGGTGGGTTTCCAAGGAGATGTTTCTCCCATCTATAAAAGCATGACTCAATATATTGGTGCGCATATCTAAAGCATCTCCCTCAGAAATGAACAATGTTGCACTTTTACCAACAGCTAAGGTGCCATAGTTATCATCTATGCCCAATATTTTGGCTGTATTCCCAGTCAGCATTTGCAGAGCCTTTTCTTTATCTAATCCTTGCCCAACTACTTGTCCTGCGTAAAATGGCAAGTTCCTTGTTTGGAAATTTTCTGCGTCATGATTCTGTAGTCCTACTAAAAGACCAGCATCCATTAGAAGTTTGGGCAACTTGTATGGAAAATCATAATCGTCATCATCAAAATTGGGAAGATTATGAGTAAAATTCACCAATACAGGAATGTTGTTTTCTTTTAAAAAGTCAGTTATTTTATGTGCTTGGTAACCACCAACAAGAACAATTTCTTTTATTCCTGAATTCTTTATGTTAGTTATGGCGTCTATAATTTCCTTTTCCCTCTCGGCATAGACATATAATTTTTGAGAGCCATTAAAAAGGCCCTGCATAGCAGCAAACGCCAAGTTCATTTCACTAGCGGTATTTTTGCCATAAGCTTGGGAACTATTGATAAAATCCAAAACTTCATTAATTTGTTTTTGATAGTCTTTATTGGGTTTAAAACCTCTTGGTTCTCCCAACCACCATCTACCTCTTCTATAAGAATTGGGCCAGTTAAGATGAATGCCATCATCTACCTTGATTGCGGCATCTTCCCAGTTCCAGGCATCAAATTGTACAATGGTAGAGGTACCAGAAATCCGCCCTCCTTGAGGTGCTATTTGGGCTATGAGAACACCATTTGGTCTCATGCTTTCTACTACTTTAGATTCAGCATTATAAGCAATTAGACTACGTACATGCGGAATTAAATCTCCAATTTCATCTCGGTCATTGCTTGCTCTTACTGCTTCTACTTCTATAAGTCCCAGAGATTTTGCGGGAGCAATAATTCCTGGATAAACATGTTTTCCAGTTGCATTTATAATGGTTCCTTTTGTTGCTACCGAACTTCCAAGTGCGGTAATTTTACCATCTTCAAAAACCAGTATGCAATTTTCTATAATGGTACCATCTCCAATATGGGCGGTTGCCCCAGTTATTGTAATGGCTTCAGATTGTTTGGAGGCCGGTGTTTGTTGGGCAAAAGTTGTGCCCATAAAAACAAACAATAGGACTGCCAATATGTATATTGATTTTTTCATTTTGAATATTTTTTATAAACTGTCACAGTTAAAGTTTTCTTTTTTACTTTGCTTAGGGCTTTGTGTTTTACCACCACCTTCTTTTTCCTTTAACATCATATTGATCAAGGTGTTTCTTTCTTTTTTGATGGCTGCCCGTTGTTGTTTGTCTTTTTCCAGATCAAAATAAATAGTGCCGTCTATCATGGTTTTTTCTGCTTTTGCATAAACAGACAATGGATGGTCAGTCCAAAGTACTAAATCGGCCACCTTGCCTTTTTTAATACTGCCTACTTTATTGTCTATGTGCAATAATTTTGCAGGGTTTATGGTCACGGTTTTCCATGCTTCTAATTCTGATAGCCCGCCATATTTAATTGTTTTGGCAGCTTCTTGGTTTAATCTTCTGGACATTTCGCCATCATCACTGTTTATTGCAACGGTAATGCCTTGACTGTGCATAATGGCGGCATTGTAAGGAATAGCATCATTTACCTCATACTTATACGCCCACCAATCACTAAAAGTAGAACCTCCAACACCATGTTTCGCCATTTTATCAGCTACTTTATAACCTTCTAGAATATGCGTGAATGTATTGACCCTGAACCCGAATTGTTCAGCAACTTTCATGATCATATTAATTTCACTCTGTACATATGAATGGCAAGTGATAAACCGCTCTCCATTTATGATTTCTGCCAAAACCTCCATTTCTTCATCATATCTATAGGTTTGCCCGCTTTTTTTATTTGTGTCATATTCCTTTGCTCTTTGGAAATTATCAACAAGAACCTGTTCCACTCCCATTCTTGTTTGTGGAAAACGTTTAAAGCTCTGCCAATTGGATTGTTTTACATTTTCTCCCAATGCAAATTTTATAAACTTGGGTGAATTGGGGTAAATTAAATTATTGGCACTTTCTCCCCATTTCAATTTAAGAATTGCAGAACGTCCACCAATAGGATTTGCAGAACCATGTAATAATTGAACGGTAGTGACTCCACCGGCTAAATTTCTATAAATTCCAATATCCTCTGAGTCTATAACATCTGTCATTTTTACTTCTGCAGAAGAATTGTGACCAGCTTCATTAACAGATAAAGCTGCAATGTGGGTGTGTTCATCTATGATGCCAGCAGTAAGGTGTTTACCCGTGGCATCTATCACAATGGCATTGCCAGCATTTAAATTTGTTCCAATGTTTACAATTTTTCCATTTTTCACAAATACATCGGTATTTTCTAAAATACCGTCATCCTCTCCTGTCCATACCGTTGCATTTTTAAACAATGTGTTTTGTGATTTAGGTTTGGTTTTATAACCATAACCTACATTAGGATAGGTAATAGGCATCAACTCTGGAGCTAATTTTTCCTTATCTGATTTTTCCTTTGCAGCAAAAGCAGCAGTTTTTATGGCTTTAAAAGTAGATTCGTTTCCATTGGGCAAAATCAACTTACCATTAAAATTTTCAGATTTTTTGTGAACCAAACCTGTCATGCGGTACAGTTTCTTTTCTGAATCAGTAAAAGAAAAGTCCAACCAACCATTCTTATATGTCAATTTTCCTTTTAATTTATTGGTATCCTGTTTAATTTCTACTTTAGGTTTTGCTGGTTCTCCTTTTATGGATAGTTTGTAAACAAGTCCACCTGCAGTAAGGTCATATTCTCCTCGAATGTCTTTTTGGCTTTTGTCATTGACCACATTCTTATTGCCTTGTACCCAGTTTTCATAGAGAATGGTTTCTTTTTCAAACACATCACCAGATGTAATTAAAAAATTGGCATAGCTACCAGATTGTAATGTTCCTATTGTATTTGATTTCCCTAAGATTGATGCAGGAACAGTAGTTAAAGCTTCTAATGCTTTTGTTTTAGGAAGACCATATTCTATAGCTTTCATCAATTTGCCTTTGAACTTTGATGCTGACTTTAAATCATATAAGGTCAAGGAAAAGGAGATTCCATTTTCTGCCAATACTTTTGGATTTGATGGCGCTTGATTCCATTTTCGCATGTCCTTTAAAGTAACAAGGTCTGCTTCATATGGGTTAGATACATCATAGGCATCTGGAAAATTTATGGGAAGTATTAATTTTGCGTTGGTAGCTTTAATATCATTAATGTTCTCATATTCATTACCGCCAGCTACAATGGTATATTGAATATTGTTTGCATCGCCTATTTTGTCTGCTCTCAATATATTGTTCTTATCCTTGGCTTCAAAAATTTGAACTAAACCTTTGTTCGCGATTAAAGCTTCTATAGAACGATCTTTGGTATTGGAATTTCCTTTGGCATACCAATTGGCATCAGAATAAAATTGTCGTAAAAGCGCTGTGGCACCCATCAAGGAAGTTGGGTATGATTGTTTTTTGGCAACACTTTTAGTAAAAGAAAAATATTGTGCGGATTTATCATCCAATATTCTGTCACCATCATTACCAGTTCCATTTAATGCAACCAAAACTCCGGTTCCACGGGCAATACCATCTTGAATATGGGTATTTACCACTCCAAAACCTGCATCTCGTAATTCTTTTGCTTTTTTGTCATTGTATTTAAAAACACTAATGGCATTGTTTTCGGGCATTATGTGGTCGTTCCAATAGAAACCATCTCGTGTAGGTTCGTACTGTGGAGATCTACCACCACCAGGAGTACGTTTGGTTTTTTCTACTCCAAAACTTGAATAAATATCAATAAAAGAAGGATAAATGGATTTTCCAGACAAATCTACTGTAATAGAATTTTTTGGAATAGTTACCGATTTACCAACTTGAACCACCTTACCATTTTGGATAAGTAAAGTAGCATTGTTCAATACTTGAGTTGGAGTTACATAAATCTTGGCATGTGTAAATGCGGTGTAGTTGTTGTTTTTTGATTTTACACCATCATTTTCGGGAAAATAATCTTGTGCAAATAAGGAAACACCACACCAAAGAATGGTGAGTGCCAAAAGTTGTTTTTTCATTTTAAGAGTAATTAGTTAATTAGTCACAATAAAGATAAGAGAAGTGTTGATAATTTAACTAATAATAACTTTTTTTTTACACTTATAACGGATTCTGCATGTGATAAGTAACTAAAAGTGTTACCACAGAACTATAGCTTTTAATGCCTTCCGATTGATTATTGGCTTTTAAAAAAGTATTGAACATATATTTAAACACAGGTTCCATAGGGTTTTCATATTTTTTCCAGAAAGCATTAAGTTCTTGAAAATTCTTTTTCACCCCTGGGTTTACTCCTGCATATAACTCTTTAAATTTTTCTTTATCCTTTCTATTAATGTCATTTAAACAATAGCTCAAGGCATGTGAATAGGCTGAGTATTTAAAATAAATATCATCGTTTTTATAAGTGACCAAATGTCCAATAAAATTAGTTTCATTTTCAGCGGAATATCCAACTTGGTGCCCAACCTCATGTCCACTGACAATAGGAAGCCTAAATTTTGGTAATTTTCCATTTACTTGGGCTTCATTGGTAAAAGGGTTTAAATATCCCCCATACCCCATATAGGTTAACGTTAGGCTAAAAAGAGATGTTTTTAAACTGGGTTGGTTGTACTTCAAAAAAGAATATTCTTCTTCTAATTTTTTGTATCCCTCAATGGTTTTTTTAAATATTTCTTTTTTACTATATGGAGTCTCAACTATTTGAGAGCTATCTGCAGTAATGAGAAATTGAGTTTCATTTGTTTTATCAATCAATCTTTGTGTAAACAAAACTAAATCGTCATAGGTATGGGTTTCTTGTAGTCCTAAAGTTTTATGAATAGGCTCTCTGTAATAATTAAGCCCCCATAATAAATGAAATGTGAAATAGAAAATAGAAAACACCACAAACACATTTCTGAAAAATATCTTTTTGTTATTCTTAATATACTTTCTTTTGACAATAATGTATTTAATGGTTAGAATGATGAGTATAAAATAAATGATATCACCGATTGAGAAAGGTATCCACCCCAAAAGAGTTCTGGATATTTTAGTAATGAAAGGATATACCCCGTTACTATAATACTGTTCAATGAGCTCAGGATAGCTGCCCAACCATTTCACCAAGATAATTTGAGGTATAATAGATAAGGCAATATAATTTTTAATTCGGTTTTTCATCAAACCAAAAATAGCCAATAAATCCTGACAGTTTCTGTACAATACTTTATTTTTGGGGACAACTTAACATTCTATGAACAAAGAAATACGTCAATTAGAACCAAAAGCAGTCTGGAATAAATTTGCAGATTTAAATGCGGTTCCCCGCCCTTCAAAAAAAGAAGAAAGAGTTATCCAATTCATGTTAAATTATGGTACATCCCTAAAACTGGAAACGTTTAAGGATATTGTTGGAAATGTTATTATTAGAAAGCCTGCCACCAAAGGCTTGGAGACAAAAAAAATGATTACGCTACAATCCCATTTGGATATGGTACACCAAAAAAATGCAGATACCAACTTTGATTTTGATACGAAGGGCATACAAATGTGGATTGATGGTGATTGGGTAAAAGCAAATGGAACCACTTTGGGAGCGGATAATGGTATGGGAGTTGCTGCTATTATGGCGTTGCTGGAAAGTACAACTATTCCTCATCCTGCCTTAGAAGCGTTGTTCACGATTGATGAAGAAACAGGAATGACAGGCGCCATGGGGTTGCAAGCTGGTGTCTTAAAAGGTGAAATATTACTAAATTTAGATACGGAAGAGGATGATGAATTGGATATTGGTTGTGCAGGTGGGATAGATGTAACTGCCACGGGAGAATATAAAGAAGAAACGGTAAGTGAGAATGCTATAGGGTATAAAATCACTGTAAAAGGGTTAAGTGGAGGACATAGTGGTATAGAAATCCATAAAGGCTTGGGGAATGCCAATAAAATAATGAACCGATTGTTGTACAATGGAACGGAACAGTATGCCATCGAAATTGCTGAAATTAATGGAGGAAGCCTCAGAAATGCCATACCACGAGAGAGTTTTTCTAAGATTGTGGTAGATAAATTGAAAGTAGCTTCTTTTGAAAGTGATTTTAAAGAATGGAGTTCGGTTTTAAAAAATGAACTTTCTGTTTTAGAACCAAACTTGTCAATTAAATTAAAGCTTGTTGATGTTCCAGAAAAGACAATGGAGTTCAATGTCCAAGAGAAAATGATAAAAGCAATTTATGGAGCCCACAATGGGGTGTATACCATGAGTGCATCCATAAAAGATTTAGTTGAAACATCTAACAATGTGGCTAGGGTAGAAGTGGGCAATGGAAAAATTCACATAGGATGTTTAACACGTTCTTCTGTTGATTCCGCTAAATGGGATTTGGCAAATGCATTAAAATCAACATTTGAGCTTGGCGGTTGTAATGTAAGTTTTGGAGGAGATTACCCAGGTTGGAATCCAAATCCTGATTCTGATATTTTAAAGGTGTTAGCTGCTCAGTATAAACTACTTTTTAATGAAAAACCAAAAATTGCTGCTTGCCATGCAGGTTTGGAATGTGGTATTTTAGGTCAAAACTACCCTGATATGGATATGATTAGTTTTGGACCTACTATAGAAGGTGCGCATTCACCTGATGAACGGGTCAGTATTTCTTCTGTTCAAAAATTCTGGAAATTTTTGTTGGAAATACTTCAAAATTCACCTGATAGTTAACGAATTTAACCTTAGATGAAATGTAAAAAAGAAGGTGTTAAGTCTATTATTTTAGGTTAAGTCGTTAAAATTCAGTAGCTTTAAGAGAATCCAAAAACTGAATGTCATGGGAATAAAAAACTTTCAAGGCCCTAGAAGGCATCAACAATTAGTTGTGGATATCCCACTTAAGGTAAGTGATTATATGACTACAGAGTTGATAACATTTAGGCAAGAACAATCTTTTGAAGAAGTAATTGAAACACTTATCCATCATAAAATTTCTGGTGGTCCGGTAGTGAACGATAAAAAAGAATTAGTAGGCGTTATCTCTGAGGGTGACTGTATTAAGCATGTTAGTGAAAGTAGGTATTATAATATGCCTATGGAAAACACTAGCATAAAGAATAGAATGGCAAAAAATGTTGAAACTATTGATGGAGACATGAATATTTTTGATGCGGCCAATAAATTTTTAAATGCAAAAAGGCGAAGGTTTCCCATTGTTGAAAATGGTATTTTAGTGGGGCAAATTTCACAGAAAGATATTCTTAAGGCCACATTGAAATTAAAATCCCAGTACTGGAGAGACCAATAGGGCTCAACCTTCTAGTTGTATTAAAAAATATCAAAAGAAGAATCAGTAGATTTCTTTAGTTTTTGCTGTACTTTGGATTTTTCTTTCTTATTTCTGCTCTTACCATTGTGCCAGATTGTTCTAGTGCAGAACTAAAGTCTATAGTATCCTTTTCGGTACATTCATCAGTTGCCCCAGCACTCTATTTATAGTTACATCTTGGATGCTGAAATCGCCGTTATGAGAAGAATTATAGAAAGAAGCTAGAAAGAAAAAAGCAAGCATGAATAAGTAATTTTTTCATGCTTGCCGATTTTTATGTTATTGTTTTATGATTTTTATTGAACAATACTCATGATTTCCAAATCAAAAACCAAGTTTGATCCACCAGGAATTGGTCCATAGTTTTGATCTCCATACCCCAAGTGCGGAGGAATGAATACTCTAATTTTATCTCCTACTTTCATAGTAAGTAATCCTTCTCTAAATCCTGCAGCTAATTGAGCTTCAGGGCTATATCCCATTGGTGAAGGAGTGAGATTACCTCTGTGTATTTGGTTGATTTTTGCAAATTCTCCAAACTTCTCTGCAACTTCTTTTTTAGTGGTATCAAACAAAGTACCATTATCTAGCCAACCCGCATAGTTTACTAGAACTTGCTGTCCAATTTTTGGTTGTTCCCCTTGACCTTCTGTTATTGTATAAATTTTAAGCCCAGACGGTAATGTTTCGGCAACTTCTTTTTGTTTGTTAAATTCAGAAATAAAGTCTGATTTCATTTTTTCAAAAGCTTTGATTTCAACCTCTTCTTCAGCAAAATAATCAGTCATAATTTGTACGGCATCAAACTTTTTTGCTTCTCTGCCATTTCGTATAATTTCAACTTTGTTCATAATCACATCAACTGTAGGTTTATTACTTCCCTTCGCAACAGCTACATTGGCAATAGAGTCTACAACATCCATTCCTTGTACTACTTCACCAAAAATTGAATGTACTCTATCTAGCCAAGGAGTGGCTTTGTGAGTAATAAAAAACTGACTTCCGTTAGTTTTAGGGCCAGAATTGGCCATAGAAAGAATTCCTTTTTTGTGATGACTTAAAGAATCATGAAATTCGTCTTTGAATTTATACCCTTGGCTTCCAGTTCCAGTGCCTGTAGGGTCTCCCCCTTGAAGCATAAAGTCTTTCATAACTCTATGGAAAATAAGTCCGTCATAGTATTTTTTACCTTTGAATTCATTTGAAACAAAAGGATTGTCCCCTTCTGCCAAAGAAATAAAGTTAGCTACGGTCACAGGAGTTTTTTCATATTCCAATTTTAAAATAATGCTTCCTTTTGTTGTTTGTATGCCTGCAAAAATACCATCGCCCAAATCGGCATGCTGACTGGATTTACACCCAGTTAATGCCATAATAATGGATAAAAATATTACATATGATTTTTTCATTTTCATTTTGATTTAATTTTGAATACTATCTTTTTGTTTTTCTATTTTTAAAATTGAAACAGTAGCTTTTATTGGAACGCTGGTGCCAATTTTATCATTGTCCCCATGATATCCATAGGCCAATGAAGAAGGGAACAAAAATGTTGCTGTTTCTCCTTCTTTTAAAAGCTTGACACCGTGTCTTAAACCTGGGAATAATTCTTGTTTGTCAACTTTATATGTAATTGTGCCTATTTCCTCTGTTGAGTAAATAGTATCATTGTCAAAGCTTACTAAATTATAATTTAACGTTACCAAGTCATCTGTTTTTGGGGCATACTGTGCTGTATCATTTTTTGTTATGTAATGATACCATGATCCACTAGCACTATTTTGATAGAAGTGGAATGAATCTTTTTTTATAATTTCTAAAATTAAATCCTCTTCCATGGACAACAGTTTTTTGTTTCTTTCTACAGATTCCTTAATATAACTAGCTGTTTTTACTTTAATAGGCTTTCTTGCTTCTGGCCCATCACAGGCAATACAACTAAATAATAAGATATAAATATATTTTTTCATGCGTTTAGTTCGTCTTTATAACGTTCCAACAGAGAAGTGAAGTATGTAGTGGTTTCTTGTAGGGGTAAATCACTTTTTCCTCCAGCTGCATTGGTATGCCCACCTCCTTGAAAATGATTTCTAGCAAACTCATTAACAGAAAAATCACCTTCTGATCTAAAAGATATTTTTATGATTTTCCCCTCTTTGTTTTCAATAAAAATAACTGCAAATTGAATGCCTTCTAGGGTAAGGCCATAATTTACAATGCCCTCTGTATCTCCTTTTTTATAATTATAAGTATCCAGTTCATCTTGTGATAAGGTAATATATGCAGTGCCAAACTCTTTTAATATAATCATGTTCTTTAGTGCACAACCTAGAAGGTGTAATTTGCTTGGAGTATTGGTATCAAATACTTTGCTGTGGATTTTTGTGTTTTCAGCCCCTTTTTCTATAAGATCGGCCACAACCCTGTGTGTTCTATTGGTTGTTGAATTATATTTAAAAGAACCCGTATCGGTCATAATGCCAGTGTATAGACAACTTGCAATTTCTGGGGTTATTTTGTCCAAATCATCTAAAAACTCTATAAAATTATAAACCATTTCACATGTAGAGCTCATACGTACATCAGAATACATGATTTTTGCATAATCTGATGGTGCTTGGTGATGGTCTATCATAATAAAAGTAGCTGATGCATCTTCCACAAGTGGTTGTAATTGCCCAATTCTTCCTAGATGGTTAAAATCTAAGGTGAAAATTATGGTTGCTTCTTTAATCAATTTTTTGCTTCCGATGGAATCAGTCTCAAAATTTATGATTTCTTCATTGCCAGGCATCCACTTTAAAAACTTAGGATAGTCGTTAGGTGAAATTATATTTGCTTTTTGACCTTTACTTTTTAGATAAAGCCATAGTGCCAATGTAGAGCCAATAGCATCACCATCTGGGTTTTTATGCGGTATGATTACGATTTTCTGTTCTGCGGAAAGTAACTCCTTAGTGGCTTTTATATCCTCTAAATTCATGCATGTAAAGATACAATTTTATACTATAGACAAAACCCTATGTCTTTATTTTATCTTTAATAGAATGATGAACCTATTATGATTGTGTAGCGAACAGAGTAACTATATTGTTGTACTTATATAACATAAAGTGTATTTTTGCGCAAAATTTAATATGATGATTACAGATAGAACTTTTACAATGATTAAACCAGATGCTGTTGAAAATGGGCATATTGGAGGTATTTTGGGGAAAATAACTTCTGCTGGTTTTAAAATTGTAGCAATGAAATATACACAGTTGAGCAAACTTGATGCGCAAGAATTTTATGCAGTACATAAAGAGCGTCCATTTTATGGAGAATTGGTAGAGTTTATGACAAGAGGCCCTATTGTTGCTGCCATCTTGGAGAAAGAAAATGCTGTTGAAGATTTTAGAGTATTGATTGGTGCCACTAACCCTGCGGAAGCAGCAGAGGGTACTCTTAGAAAGTTATTTGCTACTGATATTGCAGAAAATGCTGTTCACGGTTCTGATAGTGATGAGAACGCAGGCATAGAAGGTGCTTTTCATTTTTCAGGCAGGGAAATATACTAAGTATCACAAAAAAACATATGCATAAAAAGCCGCTCATTGAGCGGCTTTTTTATTGGAGTTGCTTACCTAAGCACTAATTTTTTTACTAATTCTTTTCCCAATTCTTCATTGAGCATGGTAATGATTTTAGATTTCCCATAACTTAATTCCTCTCTTAGGACAGATGATGAGAGGGAAATAAATAAAGTTTCATTTCTTAATTCTATTGCAGTAGTATAGTTGTTTACACCATTTCCCATAAGTTTTTTCCAAGCTTCACGGGCATTTACCTTGTTTATGCCTTTTTCTAACTTGTTTTTTTTTATGAACTCTTGCAGTGCATCACCCAGTGATAAATTTGTATTCTCTCGTTTGGCCATTATTTTTCAATATTTATGGGTTGAAACCTACGGTAACTATATGTAATACCATCTTTGGTCTTTACTGAAAAATTATTTTCTGAAATGCTAATAATCTTCTCTTCCCAATCACTGAAATTGGTTTTGTAATACATTTTAAAAATACCATTGGTTTTTAAAACAGAAAAAGGTTCTGCATCGTTGGATGTTGTATAAGAGCCATCAAACTTTGGTTGCATTTTTTTTCTAAAACCTTTTAAATCACTTATTTCAATATAATCTATGCTGGTATTTACTTTATATTCCTTAGTGCTTCCGTCATGGAAAATTACTTTATCTATTTCCCAATACCCATTTAATTGTGTTAAATCCTCTTTGGATACCTTTTTGGTACACCCAGTAAGGATAAATAGGAAAAGAAGAATACTAATTGAGCGCATGCTATAATTTAAAAATTTTATAGGATTGATGAATGTTTTTCACCACATTTTCTGTTCTATCTGCATGAGTGTCACTTATAAATATTTGACCAAAACGGACATCATCGACCAAAGTGACAATATGTGCGACCCTATTTTTATCCAATTTATCAAAAATATCATCTAAAATCAAAATAGGCGTTGTTTTTGCCTGTTCTTTTATAAAATTGAATTGAGCCAGTTTTAAAGCAATTAAAAAGGATTTTTGTTGCCCTTGACTACCAAATTTTTTAATGGGATAATCTTCAATTTTAAAACCAAGATCATCTTTATGTATCCCGACACTGGTATATTGTAAAGCTCTGTCTTTATCAATATTTGTTTCCAACAACGTTTTTAGGTCTGTCTGCAACAACTTACTTTCATAGGAAAGTGAAACCGTTTCATTTTCCCCAGATATGGCTGCATATTGTTCTTTAAAAATGGGGATAAAAGCTTCTAAAAAAGCTGCGCGTTTTTTGAAAATTTCAGTTCCGTAAGAATGCAATTGGTCATTGTAGACTTCTAAAGTGGTGTTGTCAAAAGTTTGGTTTACCGCAAAGTATTTTAGGAGAGAATTACGTTGAGCCAGCACTTTATTATAACTGATGAGGTCTTTAAGGTATTTTTTATCGGACTGGGAAATTACCCCATCTATAAACTTTCTGCGGGTATCACTACCCTCTGTAATAAGATCCCTGTCTGCCGGTGAAATAATTACCAAGGGGAGAAAACCAATATGTTCAGAGAATTTCCCATAGGCTTTCCCGTTTCGCTTTATGATTTTTTTCATGCCCCGTTTAAGGCTACATATAATTTTCTCTTCTCTATCGTCTTTTTCAAATTCACCATCGATCACAAAAAATTCCTCTCCGTGTTTTATATTCTGTGTAGCAACAGGGTTAAAATAACTTTTGCCAAAGGAAAGATGATAAATGGCATCTAATATATTGGTCTTGCCAACCCCGTTGTCCCCGACAAAACAGTTGATTTTTGCATCAAACTCAAACTTTTGAGAATCAAAATTTTTATAATTTATGAGGGATAATTTCTTAAGAAACATTCAAAGAGATAGATATTTATTGTCAATAATATTTGTGCAAGCTGCAAAATATCCAAAAATAACGAATAATTTACCTTTTGGTTTTGGATAAAAACTTTATTTTTGCCCGATTAATAAAATTAATAATGGCTACATATAAGAAGCGCGGGTATAAACCGAAGAGTAAAGCAGAGGAAGTTGTATTAGATGAACAGAACAGTACAACGGCTGAGGTGTTTAGTACATTGGACGAAAGTGCATCTAAAACAGAAGAATGGGTTTCTAAAAACCAAAACTATGTTTTAGGAGTAATAGGAGTTATAGCTTTAGTGGTCTTGGGCTATTTGGGATATATGCAATTTGTGCAAAACCCTAAGGAAGCAAGTGCGGCGAATGAAATGTATTACCCACAGCAGTATTTTGACCAAGCCATTAATATTGGTGGTGTGCAACGAGATTCATTGTACAATTTGGCCTTGAATGGTTCTGATGGTAAATACGGTTTTTTAGATATTATTGAAGAATATAGCGGCACTAAAGCTGCTAATATTGCCAGTTACTCAGCTGGGATGTCTTATTTAAACATGCAAAAATACCAAGAAGCCATAGATTATTTAGAAGATTTTTCTTCTGACGATGCTATTTTAGGTGCTTTGGCAAAAGGAGGACTGGGAGATGCTTTTGTGCAATTGGACCAAGCTGATGATGCTTTGGGATATTATGAAAAAGCAATTTCTCATAGTAATAATGAATACACTACTCCAAAATTTTTATACAAAGCAGGTGTTACAGCATTGGATTTAGGACAGAAAGAAAAAGCATTGGGTTATTTTCAAAGGATTAAAGATGAATTTTCATCTTCTGATGAGGCAAGGACAATTGATGTCTTTATAGGTATGGCAAAAAGCAACTAAAGATGGCCACGGCTAACAAAAATTTATCAGTTTACGATAAAGCAACAATCCCAAGCGCGAAAAATTTTCGGTTTGGGATTGTTGTTTCAGAATGGAACCCTAAAATCACTGAAGGTCTTTTTAATGGAGCTATAGAAGCTCTTTTGGATTGTGGTGCTAAAGAGGAAAATATAATCAAATGGAATGTCCCAGGTAGTTTTGAGCTTACTTTTGGCTGTAAAAAAATGATTGCTTCTCAAAAAGTGGATGCCGTAATCGCTATTGGTAGTGTTATACAAGGAGAGACCAAACATTTTGATTTTGTTTGCAGTGCTACTGCACAAGGAATAAAAGATTTGAATGTGCAAATGAATGTTCCTGTTATCTTTTGTGTGCTTACTGATGATAATATACAACAATCCATTGAGCGTAGTGGAGGCATACATGGGAATAAGGGGATAGAGGCAGCCATTGCCGCTATAAAAATGGCAGCTCTAAGTATCTAACCTAACTATTCATATTATTTTTCTGTTGTTAACAATTTTTAGCATCAGTTTACCTCAGTTTTTTTTCATTTTGAGTAACTTTGGTGTAATGGGTATTCTAAATAAGTTAATAAGAGGTAAAAATAGAAAATACAGCTATTCTCCGCGTTATTATGACGATAAGGGGAAAGGGAGTCCATTTAAAATGGAACAAAAGCTAGATAGCTATAGAAGTACTGCACATGTAACAAGAGGGTTAAAAGGGAAAATAAACAATGCAATTGATGATGTGAAAAGAAAAGGAGACCGTAATTTAAGAATACGAATGGCCATTATAATTACCATTTTACTCTTTATTTTTCTTTACATAATTGATTTTGATTTATCCATATTCTTCAAAAAATAATGGCAGATATTATTAGACTTTTGCCAGACCATGTTGCCAACCAAATAGCAGCAGGAGAGGTGGTTCAACGACCAGCTTCTGTGGTAAAAGAATTGCTGGAAAATGCTATTGATGCTGGCGCAACAACTATAAAGTTAATCGTTAAGGATGGCGGTAAAGCCCTTGTCCAAGTAGTGGACAATGGTATAGGGATGAGCGAGACTGATGCTAGATTGAGTTTTGAACGCCATGCCACATCAAAAATACAAAGTGCAGAGGATTTGTTTCAATTGCAGACCAAAGGCTTTAGAGGTGAAGCCTTGGCATCCATAGCCGCTATTGCACATGTGGAAATGCATACCAGACAAGAGCAGGTAGAAGTAGGTACGCATATTAAAATTGAAGGCAGTAAAATTATTTCTCAAGAAGTTACTGTAACTCCCAAAGGAACATCCATTGCTGTAAAAAATCTTTTTTTTAATATCCCAGCCAGAAGGAATTTTTTAAAATCCAATCAAGTGGAGCTTAGGCATATTACAGATGAGTTTCATAGAGTAGCTTTGGCGCACCCTTCTATTGGGTTTCATTTTTATAACAATGGAAATGAACTGTTTAATCTATCATCATCCAAATTAAGACAGCGTATCGTTGCCATTTTTGGAAGCAAGTTCAATGAAAAATTGGTGCCAGTTTCAGAAGAGACCCAAGTGGTTAAAGTATCTGGCTATATCTGTAAGCCAGAATTTGCCAAAAAGAGTAGGGGAGAACAATTTTTCTTTGTGAACAATAGATTTATTAAAAGCCCGTACTTGAATCATGCAGTGATAGCAGCTTTTGAAGGACTTATAAAACCAAATAGTTACCCAGGGTATTTTTTGTGCTTAGATGTGAATCCCACAAGTATTGATATTAATATACACCCAACAAAAACAGAAATAAAATTTGATGATGAGCATACCGTGTATGCCATTTTAAGATCTACACTTAAACATAGTTTGGGTCAGTTCAATGTGGTTCCCGCACTGGATTTTGAGCATGATGGTAATTTAGAAACACCATACGCATACAAGAATATGGATGCAAAGCAACCCAGTGTAGTGGTTGATGCAAAGTTCAATCCTTTCAGTGATGTGAATGACAAGAAAGCGTTTTCTAGGGCCACCTATCAAAAAGAAAGCAGTAAAGGTTGGGAAAGTATGTATGTTGGTTTGGAATCTGAAGTTGGAAAAGAGGCCAATTTTGATAAACTGACTTTTGAATCAGACGTTATAACAGGATCCATATTTGAAGAACAAGAAGAATCTGAAAGTAGTTTTATAACATTTCAATTAAAACGAAAATACATAGTAACCACTATAAAATCAGGAATGGTGGTCATAGATCAGAATAGAGCACACCAAAGAGTGTTGTATGAAAAATTTCTGAAAAATGCCACAGTGAAAGAGGCAGTTAGCCAGCAATTACTTTTTCCATTGTCGCTTACATTTTCAAAGAATGATATTTTGATTATAAAAGAGATTGAAGAAAATTTAATCGGCATAGGTTTTGTAATCAATGTAATTGAAGATGAGAAGATGGAGATAGCTGGATTGCCATTGTTGGTGCCAGAGAGCGATGTGCAAATGGTTTTAGAGCAAATTATAGCAAATTATAGTCAGGATATTATGGGTGATGGTTTTTCGCAGACAGATATTTTGTCAAAAAATTTAGCTAAAACATTGTCTGTAAAAACGGGAACTGTTTTGGACAGAGCATCACAGCAAGCACTTGTGGATGATTTATTTGCTTGTAAAGAATCTAGGATAGGCCCGTTCAACAAGCCTATTTATATTACAATTACTGAAAATGATATTGATAAAAAATTTATTTAAATGAAAGGAATAACAGATGCAGTAAAACATTTGATTATTATAAATGTGTTGTTTTTTATAGCAACGTCAATATTTGGTGACCAAATATATTTATGGTTTTCACTTTGGTTTCCCAAGAATGATAATTTTGGATTGTGGCAAGTAATCTCACATATGTTCATGCATGGTGGATTGATGCATATTTTGTTTAATATGTATGCCCTTTATGCTTTTGGTTCACCTTTAGAGCGAATGTGGGGGCGTAATAAATTCTTTTTCTTTTATTTTTCTGCTGGAATAGGAGCTGCACTCATTCATACAGGAGTAAATTATTACTATTTTAATGAAGGTTTAAATATTTTGATGGATTCTGGGATGGCCAAAGGAGAAATTATGGAAATAATTTCTAGTGGTAGGTATAGTCCAGATTGGTACAATCTAGCTTCTAAAAGCACAATTGATAATTTTCTGAGTGCCTATAGTACACCAGCGGTAGGCGCCTCAGGGGCAATATATGGTGTTTTAGTGGCGTTTGGAATGTCTTATCCTAATAGTGAGTTATTCTTGATGTTTATTCCTGTTCCTGTAAAAGCAAAGTATTTTATACCAGTTTTAATAGGGCTTGATTTGTTTTCTGGGGTAACAGGTTATGCTATTTTTGGAGATGGCATTGCCCATTTCGCCCATGTAGGCGGTGCATTGTTTGGCTTTATAATGATGTGGTATTGGAAAAAGAATCAGTTTAATGATAAACGTTGGAATTAAGAATGACAAGAGAAGGATTAAAATATCAATTTGCTAAACTTACTATTGCTGAAAAGCTGATAGTAATCAATGTTTTGGTATTTCTAATAAACGGAATTTTCATGTTCCTGTTAGGATTGCCAAAAAATAGTATTGTACAATGGTTTGAACTTCCCAAGGATTTTTTTGAGTTTATAGCACAACCTTGGTCTATTGTTACCTACTCCTTTTTTCATGGAGATTTTTGGCACATTTTAAATAATATGCTAGTACTTCACTTTTCAGGTAAAATATTACTGAATTTGTTTGGTCCTAAAAAGTTTATCAATGTATATTTCCTTGGGGTCATTTCTGGAGGACTTTTTTTTCTTTTAAGTTATAATGTTTTTCCAGCTTTGATAGATGTGAACTCGGTGTTGATTGGTGCATCAGCTGGTGTTACGGCTATTTTGATATTTGTCTGTGCTTATATTCCAAATAGAGAAGTCAGGCTTTTTATGTTCAATATAAAATTGTGGTATATAGGAGCTTTTTGGGTGTTGTTAAACCTAATTCAAATTCCTAATGGGCAAAATGTTGGTGGGCTTATTGCACATTTGGGGGGTGCTTTACTTGGTTACCTTTATGCAAGACAACTTACTAAAGGAAAAGATATAGGAGTAGGTTTTGAAAATTTTTTAAACAGTATCGCAAACATGTTTAGAGGAAAAGAAAAGAAAGCACCTTTGAGAACAGTCTACCGTAAAAAAAAGGCAACCACAAAGAGTAAGGTAGTTTATGAAAAAGAAAATCATCAGAGAAAAATAGATTCCATTCTGGATAAAATCAGTAAGTCTGGTTATGAAAGCCTTTCCAAGGCAGAAAAAGATTTTTTATTTAAAGCAGGTAAAGAAAACTAATTAGGTGAAACACCTCTCTTTTTTTGATAAGATTTTTTATATAACCAACCTTGTGGTTGCTGTTCTATTGCTTGTTTCTTATGCTGGACCTTATGTTTCAGCTAGAACACTTCCATTTTTATCTCCAATAAACCTTACCGTGCCTATTTTGGTATTTGTCAATACACTGTTTTTTGTGTATTGGATCCTTAGAAGAAAGAAACAGTTGTTTGTATCACTTACAATTTTGGTGTTGGGGTATTTTGTGATGGAATCTTTTTACAAGTTTAATTCTTCTGAAGAATTAGTTGATAAAGAAGATTTAAGCATTATGAGTTTCAATGTTCGGGGGTTTAATAAATATGATTGGTTTGATGACCCTAATATTGGAAATGAAATAATAGAATTCATTGAAAATGAAGCTCCAGATATTGTATGTTTTCAAGAGCATAGTAGAATATGGTACAAACAATTGAGCATGTATCCATACAGATCAGAAACCCCTTATTCTACTGGACAAACTGTTCAGAGTATCTTTTCAAAATACCCAGTAATAAATAAAGGCTCTTTAGATTTTCCAAACACAGTAAATAACTGTATTTATGCTGATATTCTTTATAAAAAGGATACGGTTAGGATATACAATATTCATTTGCAATCATTAAGAGTTATACCAACTGTTGAGGCAGTGACTACAGAGTCATCAGACAGATTATATAAAAGGCTTACAAAGTCATTTACAAAGCAGCAAGAGCAAGCTCAAATCTTTTTAAACCACGTTAAAGAAGAGAATTCATATAAGAAAATTGTATGTGGTGACTTTAACAATAATCAGTATTCAAATGTATACCATTCTATTAAGGGAGATATGATAGATACTTTTTTTGAAAAAGGGAAAGGTTTTGGAAGAACATATGATTTTATGAGTTATCCATTACGGATAGATTTTATTTTAGTTGACAAAGATTTTGAAGTAAAGACCCATAAAAATTATGATGTTAAGTTATCTGATCACTACCCAGTTATGTCTTCAATACGCCTCAAGACCCAATAAACCAGCAGTCCACTATATCTGCAATAATGTGAATAATTAAAGCCAAGCCAAGAACCCTTGTTTTACTATAAAACAAGAGTGCTAAGTATATGGCAATCATCCAATAACTATGTAGAAAATGAAAATTAATACTGCATCGGTTAGGGTCAAAAATAGGATTTGCAAGTAAATGATCTGCATCAATCAATATTCCAGCAAGTAATATTAATGTAACCTTTGTTCTGTTTTCTTTAAAAAAGAAATAACCAATGGCAATAGGGACTAAAAAATGAATTCCATAATGAATACAGAACCTAAGCATTTAAAAAATCTATGTTTATATTTTTTAAATATGTCATGGTATTTGTGCCCTCATTAAACAAAAGGTCTAAAATACTGGTGTTTTTCACAAAAGGATGTCTGTCATTGAATACTTGGTTATATTCTACCTGTTTTAGCTCAATATTGTTTTTGGGACTAGTTAAAAACCTGCCGTCTTTTATGTTTTCTATATTTTTTTCATAGGTGGTAGTCCTATTTAATGGCATTTGTGTTTGTAAGCAATTATGAATGCATTCAATGGTCTTTATATTAAAATCCAATAGATAAGTGTGTTTTTGTTCATACAATGGAACAATGTCATCTTCATAATATTCAAAAAATGGAGAAGTTCTATACGCAGTTTCTAGCGTCCTCCAATGTTGGCGTTGCCAATTATACGTGTTCTCTATTTTAACTTCTTTGTATTCTTGTTTACCTTTTCTAGTGTTTCCAATATGTTGAATGGGAATGCTCAGCATGTGTTTTCCATGATCAGTGCAGATAATACAGCGATTCCTATAGGTCTGTTTTTGATAGTTGCCTTCTGCCTCCCAACAAATATTATGTTGGACCATGACAGCAAAATTGGCAATATCAGGAAAATAGCCAGGGTGTAGTAAGACCTTCATTCTATATTTGTTGATTGGATTGAGGTTATTTATAGCCCTTTATTTTTATCTAAAAATAATTAAAATCAACCTTTTTTTGTCTTTCTCTTTTTTCTAAAATAATCAAAGACAAAGTATCCAGCTAAAAGCAATAAGAAATATTTAAAATAGGATGTAGGTTGTCCATCACCGCCAACAGTTGTAAATACTCTGTCCC
>CAYNLI010000012.1:26744-37076 GCA_964398035.1 uncultured Flavobacteriaceae bacterium
TTAAAATAGGATGTAGGTTGTCCATCACCGCCAACAGTTGTAAATACTCTGTCCCATCTTATTTTCCAATTGCCAATACCATCATTGATGCCATCTATGCTCATCCAGATAAAGACCGGTTTCCCTACAATATGATCTTCTGGAACATATCCCCAAAACCTGCTATCCTCAGAACGATGCCTATTATCTCCCATCATCCAATAATAATCTTGTTTAAAGGTATAGGAATCTACCACTTCATTGTTTATGGTAATCTGATTGCCAGAAACAGATAAAGAATTGTTTTCATATTCCTGTATTATTTTTTTATAAAGAGGTAGTGATGCCACATTCAAAGGAATTGTTGCTCCTTTTTTTGGAATATAAATAGGTTCAAAACTGTCGGTTGCCCCAGTGTGCCCCAAATCTTGTGGAAATGTTGCTGTTGTACCATTTGTAAAAGCAAATTTTTCTACTGAAGTAATACCAGCTTGTCCAATAAAACGTTTTGCTTCCTCTTCGGTCATATTAAAAAGCCCCATACTGGTTTCATCTGTGGCCTGTAAAAATGATTTTACCTTTTGATTTGGTATAGACCCTGCATAATAGACCGTTATGGAATCCTCTTTTATTTTTTCTAGACTCAATCTATTGATTAATTCTACTGCATTTTCTTGTTTTAAAGCCTCTTGGGGAATACTTATTACGTTTCCAGAGTAATTGTTCCTTCCCAGTAGATTAATGACAGAACTGTTCAATGGAGTGGTAGTGGTAACGGTATGTATGTATTGCACTTTTGCCCTATATGGCAATACTGTTTTTTTACCGTTGATATGAACATAACCATCAATAATGGATAATGAATCTCCAGGAATACCAACACATCTTTTTACGTAATTGGATTTTTTATCTATAGGTTTCCGTACACCTTCAGATTTTTGAAAAAAGCGGTATACGGTATCAGCAGGCCAGCTAAACACTACAATGTCATTGCGTTTTATTTTTTGTAGCGCAGGTAATCTAAGATAGGGTAATTGTAGCTTGTTCTTCCACGAAGTTTTATAGGTTTCAGGATTAACATCAGCTAGATAGGATCTAGTTTTAAGGATAGGCAATGTATCATGAACCATAGGTGCTGCTACTGTAGTCATAGGTACTCTGGCTCCGTAATGAAACTTGCTAACGAATAAAAAATCACCAACCAATAAAGATTTTTCCAGTGAGCTAGTAGGGATTACATAAGGTTGCATAAAATAGGTGTGTACTAAAGTGGCGGCAACAATGGCAAAAACAATGGAACTTACCCATTCTCCTAATCCAGTTTTTGGATGAATACTCCTATCTTCTATATAAGTTACATCAAGAGCATAGTTTACATAATAAGTGTAAAACCCAAGGGTAAGTATAGCCAGCCAAGTATCTATAAGGCTATTTTTTCCATAACTTCTTATGGTTTCTACCCAAATTACAGGGAACATTAATAAATTGATGATAGGGATAAAGAGTAAGATCACCCACCATTTAGGTCTATTGATAATTTGCATTAGGACAATTGCATTGTAAATTGGTATAGCAGCTTCCCAAGCTTTTCTACCTGCTTTTACATATAATTTCCAAGTTCCCAAAAAATGAATAACCTGAATTACCAGAATAAAAATAATCCATTGTGTACCGTTCATATTGCAAATTTATTTTTTAGACTACGTATTCAACTTTTTGTTACTTCTTTTAACCTAGGTTTAACACGTCTTTCATTGTGAAAACTCCTGCTTTTCCAACAATCCATTCAGCAGCAGCAACGGCACCAAGGGCAAAACCTTCCCTGTTGTGCGCTGTATGTTTTATTTCTATGCTATCCACATTACTGTCATAAGAAACGGTGTGTGTGCCTGGAACATTGGCAATTCGTTTAGCTATAATAGGGATTTCATCATCATGGGCTTGCTCTAATTTCCATGTGCTATAATTAGTATTCGTGATAATGTCTTCCGCAAGAGTAATGGCTGTTCCACTTGGAGCATCCAATTTTTGGGTATGATGAATTTCTTCTATGGACACATTGTACTGTTTCAGGTTTTTCATCATTTTTGCCAAATAGGCATTCAATTCAAAAAAAACATTGACACCTAAGCTATAGTTGGATGCATATATGAATCCGCCATTTTTTTCATTGCATAGGGCAACAATCTCATCAAACTTGTTAAGCCAGCCAGTTGTACCGGATATTATAGGGACATTATGCTCCAAACATCCTTTAATATTTTCATAAGCAGCATCTGGTGTACTAAAATCTATAGCGACATCTATAATGGAAAAATCAATTTCTGTAGTATCTATATCTACCTTGGCAACAATAGAATGTCCTCTTTTTAGAGCTGTTTGCTCTATCATTTTACCCATTTTCCCATATCCAAATAAGGCTATGTTCATAAAATTAAAACTTAATGGTTAGTGCCATTCCAAAGGTTGGGCTGGCTGTAATTTCGTTATAATCTAAGTATGGCTTAAAATCTATGTTCATGCTAAGATCCTCATCCACATTAAATTGTTTTAAATGCGCATCTACATTTGCATCTACAACGTTGAGTGCATACATTATTATGGTAACCAATAAGGCCAAATCCCTATCTCTTTGAAATCTTTCCTGCCCATCTTGCAAAGCCTCGTCAGAAAAATTGGGTGTTTGTGGAGCAAAGACCTCATTGGGGTCAAAACCCGCCCTTTTTCTTTTAAAAGCTGTTCTAAACAAATTATAATTATTATTGTTATAGATATATGCATACACGCCTGTTCCCATAACAGCATATACAATGGGTACTTTCCAATAGCGTTTATTGTAGATTTGACCAAGTCCGGGCAATACGGCCGAGTAGAAAGCTGCTTTACTTGGTGCAAGTGGGTTTATTTCTTTTCGTTTAGTGAACATGGAATCTTGTACCATTATACCTTTTCCTCTAAGGTCAGTTTGTAGGGAGTCTAATTTTTGGTCATTAACTATTTCTTCTTGTGCCCAACCAAAGGCAACAAAAAGGAAAGATAAGAGAAAGAAAAACTGTCTTTTATTCACCAGTTATCAATTTTTTTAATCGCTGGAATTCTTCTTGGGAGCTAAAAGGAATCGTGATTTTTCCTTTGCCTGATTCTGATGATTTAATATCTATTTTGGCTGATAAATAAGAATTGAATTCATCTTGCGAATTTTTCACAAAGTCAGGAAGTTCAAATGCCTTTTTAATACTGCTCTTTCCAGATTGATTAGCAGATTGGTGGTATGCCTTTACTGCCGCTTCTGTCTCTCTTACGGATAAATTTTGACCTACTATTTTTTCATAGAGTGCAATCTGATCATTCTTTTTTTCAATATTGACTAAAGTTCTTCCATGACCCATGCTTAAAAAACCATCGCGTATTCCCGTTTGGATAATAGGGTCTAAACGTAATAAGCGTAAATAGTTGGTAATTGTAGAACGTTTTTTTCCAACACGGTCACTCAATTTTTCTTGGGTCAGATTAATTTCATCAATCAATCTTTGATATGATAAAGCGATTTCTATTGGGTCTAAATCCTGACGTTGAATATTCTCGACCAAAGCCATTTCTAATGACTCTTGGTCATTGGCAATACGTATGTATGCCGGGATGGTTTCCAGACCAATCAATTTAGAGGCACGGTACCTTCTTTCCCCAGAGACTAATTGATATTTATTAAATTCTAGTTTACGAACTGTTATTGGCTGAATGATTCCTAATTCCTTGATAGAACTAGCCAATTCTTTTAAGGCTTCATCATTGAAATTGGAACGTGGCTGAAAAGGGTTTACTGCAATGGCTTCCATATCCAGCTCAATAATATTGCCAACTACTTTATCTGCATTTTTATCTGCTACTGACTTAATATCATTATCTGGATCTTTAAGTAATGCAGAGAGCCCTCTTCCCAGTGCTTGTTTTCTTGTTGCCTTCGCCATTATGCTTTCACCTTATTTTTCTTTACCAATTCGTTGGCCAAATTTAAATAATTGGCCGCACCTTTACTACTGGCATCATATTTTATGATGCTTTCTCCATAACTTGGAGCTTCACTCAATCTAACATTTCTTTGGATAATGGTATCAAAAACCATGTCCTCAAAGTGTTTTTGCACCTCTTCCACCACTTGGTTGGAAAGCCGCAATCTAGAATCGTACATGGTCAACAAAAGACCTTCAATATCTAAATCTGCATTGTGTATTTTTTGTATGCTCTTCACAGTATTCAATAATTTCCCAAGACCTTCTAAAGCAAAGTACTCACATTGAATCGGGATAATGATAGAGTCTGCAGCAGTAAGTGCATTTAAGGTCAGTAACCCCAAAGAGGGCGCACAATCAATAAGAATGTAGTCATACTGTTCTCTAAGGTGACCAATTGCCTTTTTTAGCATGTATTCCCTATCCTGTTTGTCCACTAGTTCTATTTCAATGGCCACAAGGTCTATATGTGATGGGATAAGGTCTACATTGGGGGAAGTAGTGGTAATAATGGTTTCTTCTGCTTTCTTGGTATGTTCTAGTACTTGATATGTGCCTATTTCAACTCCATCCACATCTATACCTAGTCCTGATGTTGCATTGGCTTGGGGGTCAGCATCAATCAGTAAGATTTTTTTTTCTAGTACGCCAAGCGAGGCAGCTAGATTTACAGAGGTAGTGGTTTTACCAACTCCGCCTTTTTGATTTGCAATAGCAATAATTTTGCCCATTAGTAAAGTAAGTTAGGGGCTAAAAATACGATTATTTATGGTGTTAAAAAATGTATTTTGTTAACAGAAAGTGAATAACTGCGAGTTCTCACGTTAAAGAGAGTTAAAGTTAAAGGTATTAGGGATTTGGCTAGGACTAATCTAATAGGATGTTTAAAATTTGAATGGCAGTATCACTGATTTTTGTTCCTGGCCCATAAATAGCAATTGCACCGGTATTAAAAAGAAAATCATAATCCTGTTTGGGAATTACACCGCCCACAATGACCATAATGTCTTCCCTATTGTATTTTTTTAATTCGTTCAACACTTCAGGAACTAAAGTTTTATGCCCGCCAGCAAGGGAGGAAATGCCAAGAATATGAACATCATTTTCCACAGCTTGTTTGGCAACTTCTGCAGGAGTTTGAAAAAGAGGGGTGATGTCCACATCAAAACCCAGATCGGCATAACTGCTTGCCACAACTTTTGCACCTCTGTCATGGCCGTCCTGACCCATTTTGGAAACCATTATTCGTGGTCTACGGCCTTCTTTATCAGCAAATTCATTTGCTAATTCTTGTGCTTTTTTAAAGCTAACATCGTCTTTTATTTCTTTTGAATACACTCCTGTAACCGATTGTGTTTTTGCACTATATCTTCCATAAGCAGTTTCCAATGCATCACTGATTTCTCCAAGAGTAGCCTTGTACTTTGCTGCTTCTATTGCTAAAGCTAACAAATTATCTTCACCCTGACGAAGGTCAGGGTCTAATTGCTTTATTTCTTGATCTTTATGATTGGCCTTTATTTTGCGCTCGGCTACTTCAGTTATTTTCCGCAATGCTTTTTCAACAGCATTGGTATTTCTCTTCACCTTTATGTTGTTAAGCCTTTCTATCTGTAGTTTCCGTACTTCTTGATTGTTTACTTCCAGTATTTGTAAGGTGTCTTCCTCAGCAAGCTCATATTTGTTGACGCCTACAATAATATCTTGTGCACTATCTATACGTGCCTGTTTTTTTGCCGCGGCCTCTTCTATTCGCATTTTTGGGATTCCTGCTTCAATAGCTTTTGTCATTCCACCCAAACTTTCAATTTCTTCAATCAATTCCCAAGCTTCTTCGGCAATTTTATGGGTAAGACCCTCCACATAGTGACTACCGGCCCATGGATCTACTGTTTTAGTGACTTTTGTTTCTTCTTGAAGATAAATCTGCGTATTCCTTGCTATTCTGGCCGAAAAATCTGTGGGCAGTGCAATGGCCTCATCCAAGGCATTGGTGTGCAGACTTTGTGTACCTCCTAAAACGGCGGACATAGCTTCAATAGTTGTTCTGGCCACATTGTTAAAGGGGCCTTGTTCGGTAAGGCTCCAGCCACTGGTCTGGCAATGTGTTCTGAGCATTAACGATTTTTCATTTTTAGGATTGAATTTCCCTACCAATTTTGCCCATAACATTCTCCCTGCCCTCATTTTGGCAATTTCAGTAAAGTGGTTCATGCCAATGCCCCAAAAGAAAGACAATCTGGGAGCAAAATCATCAATTTTAAGTCCAGCTTTAAGTCCAGTTTTAATATATTCGATTCCATTTGCCAAGGTATAGGCAAGTTCTAAAGCTGCTGGAGCTCCTGCTTCATGCATGTGGTACCCAGAAATACTGATGCTATTGAATTTGGGCATATGCTTACTCGTATATTCAAATATATCAGCAACAAGTTGCATGGAGGGTGCAGGAGGGTAGATATAAGTGTTTCGCACCATAAACTCCTTTAAAATATCATTTTGAATGGTGCCAATCAATTGTTCAGGTGAGATTCCTTGTTCTTCTGCGGCAACAATATAAAAGGCCATGATGGGTAATACCGCTCCGTTCATGGTCATAGAAACGGACATTTTATCTAACGGAATGCCATCAAATAAAATTTTCATGTCTTCAACAGAATCAATGGCTACTCCCGCTTTGCCCACATCGCCCACAACGCGTTCATGGTCACTGTCATAACCACGATGCGTTGGAAGGTCAAAAGCAATTGATAACCCTTTTTGACCAGCTTCTAAATTTCTTCTGTAAAAGGCATTGCTTTCTTCGGCTGTAGAAAAGCCTGCATATTGACGTATGGTCCATGGCCTACGAACATACATGGTGGAGTAGGGGCCACGGAGAAAAGGAGGGATGCCTGCGGCGAAGTTAGAAGTCTCGATAAAGCTTGTCTTGAGCGAAGTCGAAAGGCTCGACTTGGCATCAGATATCTGACATCTGACATCTGATTTTAAACTGATATGTTGCAGGTTTTTTCTACTCATCCTTCAACCTTTTTTGTTCCAATACTTCTGCCAATCGTTTTTCAATAATAGGCTCCAACAACGTTTTTATGGGATTCGTTTTTACAAAAGGGTAGAGTTCCAAATCATCCTTCATTTTGTTGTCCTTATTTTGGTATGCATTGGTACCCACCAAAACCTCTTCTGTGGCATTGAATTTTTCTTGCTGTTTTTGAGCACTTTCCTTTATTTTCTGTTGAATGGTATGGTTTTTCAATTGTTTTAGAAATCCACCACCAACCTCTATGTTTTTAAACAGTTTCAATGCTTTTTCCGCCAATTGTTGGGTCAGTGTTTCAATATAATACGCACCATCTGCAACATTGCCCACGTCATTAAAATAACTTTCCTTTTTAAGAATCAGTAATTGATTTCTGGCAATGCGTTCCCCAAATTCATTGTCTTTGTGGTAGATGGCATCATACGGCATATTGCAAACGGTGTCCGCACCCCCTAAAATGGCGGACATACATTCCGTTGTGGTCCGTAGCATGTTTACATTGTAATCATACACTGTTTTGTTTCTTTTGGTGGGTACGGCCAAAATATGGCAGTCGGTTTTAATCCCATATTCAGATGCTAAACTGCTCCATAACAATCGTAATGCTTTTAGTTTGGCAATTTCAAAAAAGTAGTTGCTGCCGACTGAGACTTTGAAAGTGACTCTCTCGACTGCGCTCGGACTGACATTATGGAAATGGTTTAAATATTCATTGGCATGCGCCATGGCATAGGCCAACTGTTGTACCATGTTTGCCCCTGCGTTTTGATAGAGGGAAACATCAACGCTAAGGGTATTATTACACTTTAGATCAACTATTTCTTTCAAAAAAGCATGGTCTTTTTTTAGGTTGAAATGCCAATTACCATTTCTTGCCAAATGCCCAATAATATCAATATTTAAGAAAATATTTTCTCTATCATTTTTTGTGAGATCAATCAGGGATTTTACATAATTGGGAGATAAAAACTGAAAATCAAAATAAAGAGGGATACGTGCTACATCTATATTCTGTAACAGATTCTGTATGGGAATATCTTTGAAAGGAATGGTGAAAACCAAGCTTTCTGCCCCACGCGCAATAGCATCCAAAGCCTTTTTATTGGCCATTTTTGCATTGCCTGCATAAATGGATTGACCAATGTTCCAGTTGTTGTTTGATGGTGGTAAAATGGATTCACCTTTTAAGTCATCTGCATGGTAAAAGGGCTTTACTTTAATGCCTTCAGGAGATTCCCAAACTAAAGTGTCATTATAATCGGCTCCTTGGAGGTCAAACTGAATTTTTTGTTTCCACTCTTTGGCGGAAACTTCTGGAAATTCATCAAACAACCCATCATTACTCATCTTTTTTAGTTTTCAAACTGTCCTCATATTCAATCAAATAGATTTCCTCGTTCTTTTTCTTGAGGTAGTACTGCTCCCGAGCGAATTTCTCTAGCTCCTTGGTGTCAGATAAGGTCTCCATTATTTTCTTGTCCTTTTTAATCTCTTCATTTAGAAACTCTTGCTGTTTTTCCAGCTTTTTAATTTCTTTTTTTAATTCTAAATGAATGAGTAGTGAATTGGTGTCAAAAAAGGCCATCCAGACCACAAACACCGTCAATACCAAAATATAAATATTGGTTACGATTCCGAACCACTTTTTCTTTTTTAGTTTTTTAAGACCCATTTGACGATGCTAATTTTTCATTAATAATGGTGCGTACTATATCTACGGCCACGGTATTGTATTTGTTGTTGGGGATTATGATGTCAGCAAATTCTTTAGTGGGCTCTATAAACTGGTTGTGCATGGGTTTTACATCTGTTTGGTACCTGTGTAACACTTTCTCTAGGTCATGGCCCCTTTCTTTCATATCTCTTTGCAATCTGCGTATCAATCGTTCATCAGAATCTGCATGTACATAAATTTTAATATCAAAGAGATCTCTTAGTTTGGGATTGCTGAGCACCAATATTCCTTCAACGATGATAACTTTTCTTGGTTCTATACGGACGGTTTCATCCATACGGGTTTCTTCCACAAATGAATAAACGGGTATGTCAACGGGCAATCCTTTTTTTAGCTGGCTTATATGGTTGATGAGTAAATCAAAATCAATAGAGTTAGGATGATCAAAGTTTACCTGGCCACGTTCTTCTTTGGTCATGTAAGACAAATCTTTGTAGTAGGAATCTTGTGAAACAACCCCAACTTCTTCATCTGGCAGTTCATTAATAATCTGATTTACCACTGTGGTTTTTCCACAACCTGTACCGCCCGCAATCCCAATAATTAACATTCTGCTCTATTTTTGTTCAAAAATAAAGATTTGAGTTGAGAATAGCTATCGGAAGTTTTTGTGTTTAGTTATGTACTGGTTTATTATTGTTGAGTGCTACGAAGTTGTAAACTTCACAGAGCGGTCTTACTGTAAAAAGGTACTGTCTCTATGTTAGCATTCTCTTTTACAGACTATAACCTAATTCACCCTTTTTTACCAACCATACAGAACCATTTTATAATGATACTTTTTTTTGAACTAAAGGCACATGATTGCCCATAACCCACATGTTTGTAATCTATATTTATGGATATAAATAACCTTATAACTAATATGATTATGAAAACAGTATTAAAATTATCCTTGTTTGGATTAATGATTTCTGCCCTTTTATTAACATTCTGCTCTACAGAAGACGGGACAGATGGAGCAGTTGGTCCAGCAGGCGAACAAGGGATTTCTGGCATTGATGGTGCGGATGGCAATGCCAATGTTATGTCCAGTGATTGGTATACCCCTGCCAGTTATACACTTTCATCGGGATTAGGAAGTATAAATTTATTAGAGCATAATCAAGCTGCGTCAGAAATCACTCAAGAAATTTTGGATAACGGTATTATTTTAGTCTATGGTAAGCTATCTGGATATACTTCCACTGTGTGGTCCACGAATACCGTGGCCTTAATGCCTATTGTCTTGACTTATGGATCCCCGTCGACATAGATACATGGACGACTATTTTATCTGTGGGAAATATTACAATCAGGTTTATAAACAATAACAATAAGTACTCATCTTTGGCCACAAACCACTCATTTAAGTATGTAGTAGTTCCTGAATCTGTTTCAGCTAAAAGCTCTGGAAAAGATTTTAAAAAAATGACCTATGAAGAGGTCATGGACCAATTTGGATGGGACTTTAGATAGTTGTTTGAACCAGTTTTACAGTTGTCGCCAGTTTGCAACTGGTGGCAATAAAATATCTATGAATATTTTATGCAGGAAAAAATACCACCCCACTAGATGAATCCCTTCTAGCT
>CAYNLI010000013.1:0-36730 GCA_964398035.1 uncultured Flavobacteriaceae bacterium
ACAATCTCAAAAATAGATTAGAGCAAGTTATTCAATTTTGCAACGGTCTTTAATTGAACATTCTAGACACAGAAGCTTTGGTAATTTCCTAGTAAACATTATAACAGGCCTTATTGCGTATAGCTTCTTGCCTAAAAAACCAAGTATTAAATACCAAACCGTTAAAACAAATCAACTAACTATCTTTTAATCGAACTCAGGTTATAAACATTATAGTACATTTATTACTTACTTCTATAAGTTATTCTTTTTTCTATTCTGCTTCTGAGGTTACAGGAAAGGTTGTCAGCGGAGATTTTGACAACGATGGCGAAAAAGATGATATTGCAGCATTTTATTATCTTGGAAACGGTCTGTCAAAAATTCATGTCTGGAAATCAAATTCAAAATTATTTGAATACGAAGGTAGTAACGGTTGGTGGCAAAGCCCTTCATGGTATAATTCAAATAACATTTCTGACCGCATAATAGTTGGAGATTTTGATGAAGATGATATTGCAGCACTTTATAAATCTGGGCCTTATCAAACGACTATTCATGAAGTTTCTCTCTAGTTAATACTAGCCAAAATCTTTACTTTTTATAAAGTTAAAGCATTTGTTTGCGAGTATCTTTAAGAATAAAAAAAGCAAGGATTAAAAGAATAATTCCGCCATGGGTTAATAGTACTGTAGTTAATGATGAACTAATTAATGAAAATACAAACAGGAAGATTATTCCAAAAAATTTGCCGCTAATATTAAGTTGATTAAGGATGGAAAAATAAAGTCCCATTATCAAAATATTTATTATAACTCCAATCATTCCAAAGTTCATAAAGCCATCAGAGATGATACCATTGTTGGCTCCCCAAATAATATTTTTAAAATATACCTCACCAACAATAAAAGCATGTGGATGTTTATATGGGTACTCAATAATAAGCCCATTAAAAACCTCAGACCAGTACAGATGGTTTCCATCAAACAAATCAAAGTATAATACATCTAGTAATGCTGGTAAGAAAATAGCTCTTCGTATGGTCATTACCATTGCCAAATTATTATCGAATATTAATGATAAGGCCAAGGAGCCAAGTGCTGTAAGCAAAATAAATTTTATTAAGTAATTAGATTTCCTTCTATAATCAAATTTGTATAAAACAACAACCATAAATAAGCCAACAAAAACTGTTTTATGAGCTCCACACAGAAATAAAAAAATTAGCAGAATAGCAGAAAACAAAACAGTACTTCTTTTTTTTAAATAAAATCCGTAAATAAATAGTGCTGGAATTATTATTTTGTTAAACCAAGAATACGTATAGTTGGTATATAAGTTGTTTACTTTAGCGGTCATTAGTGCTCTTGTTTCGTAAATTTCTTTAAAAAAGAAATTTTTAAAATTAATATGTGGTAGATATAAAATTATAAATGGAACAATACCAACCAATGTTATATACAACAACAATTTTCTAGAACTATAAATGTCTATTGTTTTAGAAGCAATTTTAATTTTAATTTTAATTTTCCCAAAAGCCAGTACGACTAAGAAGAAAAGCTCATGAGATAAGAAAATGCGATAGTCTAGGTTTTGAATATTCGCAAATAAAATCGCACTAGGGAAAACGAAAAAGATGAGAATTAAGACCAGAATTATATATAAAAAGCCCTTTGTTCTTATTACTAAGGTTAAAATTAAAGAAAACAGAACTACAATACTTACAATAAAAAACCGCACATGATGAAAGGTATACACTAAATCGGCCTCTAACGAAGCTTTCTCAAAAACATATAAATCACTCAAAACCAGCGAAAAACACAGCTGAAATAACAAAAAAAGCAGAAGTAGAAGCACAACATTTTGCGCTTTTACTTTTTCAACAATTAACTTATTACCCCCGTATCTCAACATGTTTTTTTAAGTTAATAAGTAGACAATAGAAAAACATAAAAAAAGCAATTCCCGAGAATCGATTCAAAACGCTTTCAAAAAGAAATACCATAAGAATAACCAAGATAAAGAGCGTGTTAAATCGTTGGGTTCTTGCTTTCAGTTTACTCAATCCTTTGTATAGATAGTACAACATCATTGAAAGCAATATAAATCCAATAATTCCACATTCCAAAAAAATCTGAATAAACGAATTGTGGGAATTTAAATTCTGTTTTAGCGGTGTTGTGTATTCTTTTTCTTTGTATTTCTTATTTAAGGCTCTTTGAGCATCAGCTACACCGACCCCCGTTAAAGGTTTATTTTTAATCAACTCTAAGGAAGCATCCCAAGACATTAACCGTAGTGTGTACCCAAACCTTTCATTAGCATCAATTGACAGACCTTCAGTTTTGAATTTTTCAATCATTGCCTTACCCCTAGGATTCTGTTGCAAAAACAGAATCCCGATAAGCACAATAAATAACGGTGCTAGTACTCGTTGAGTTACCGTTTTTAATCTAAGAAAAAGATATACTGCAAAAATTATAAAACAGGTTATAATACCTATCTTACTTGAGAGTTGAAATATCGTCAATGAATAAAGGAAAATAGCTAAAATATACCACTTGTTTTTTTTGTGTAATTGAAAAGATAGAATTGCGGCAATTGCCGTGTTTAAGTATATTGAAAAGTAAATAGTGTCATGAAACATTGAGAAAAAATCAGAAAAAAAGTAGTTTCCATCACGCACTACCGCATAAAAAAAAGAGAAGTTGCCACTTACTACGGGTTGAAAAACTAAGGCTTCGTCAACCCAATTAAAAGAATTATATATCGCATTTGCATAGCACGCAGAAACTGCCACAACACAACCAATAATAAAAAACTTAATTACCCCTTCAAAAATATCTTTCGTGATTTTTAGTGTTAGAAATATTAGCGGCAATGCAACAAAGGAAGCCCTGTTTTCCATATACTTCAGTTCTATCGCCTCAGCGCTAAATAAAGAAACTCCTATAAAGACATAAAGCATTATGGGAATCCAATAAGGCCATAAATCATCGGCTACTATTTTATTGTTAAGTCTAAATAAAGAGGTGATTACAAGTAAAACCAATAAGATAGTTGCTAACTTTTGATATAAAGGCAAAGAAAAAGCGAAAGCATACAAAGTAATTGTATGTAACTCCTCTAAGTTCTTTAAACCAAGTTTTTTCATTTGTTTATATTCTATTCATTATTGAAACTGCACATTGAACTTCTTAGCCCAAATAGCAATATTATAAAGCTTCCAGAAAGCAATATCATCAATTTTTGAGTGCAGCTTTTCAATATCAACAAAGGATTTTATGAATATAGAATTTTTAATTTCGGAAAGAAATTCATCTTTATCAGATAACCAGGTTTTAGTAGGGGCTTCAAATCCAAATTTATTACGCCTCCAAACTATTTCATCAGGCAATTTGTCTTTTGCTGCTTTTCTTAAAATATACTTAGACCATCCTTCATGCATTTTATAAGAAAATGGCAAAGAATAAGCCAGTTCTACTACCTTATAATCAACAAAAGGCACTCTTGTCTCAATAGAAAAATGCATGGAGTTTCGGTCTTCGAATTTCAGAAGTTTCTGCAGTTGCACTCTGGTAATTTCAAATTCTTGAAGCTTATAAATATTTTTATTCGCGTCAGCAACTTTTTGAAGAAGTTTTTTGTTTACAAAAGATTTAAACTCTGGTTTAATATAGTTATATCTTCTAGACTGACGTAGCGCCCTGACAGAAGCATTGTTAAAATAAATATTATACAAAAAAACATCTTTCAAAGAAAGCTTAGAGTTTTTAGAAACATTAATTGCGCTTTTCAATTTATTAAATAAGCCCTTTTGTTGACTTACATAAGCCGCATAATACCTATCATACCCTAATAAGGACTCATCACCCCCTTGACCATCTAAAAGTACCGTGCAGCCCTCTTCTTTTGCTTTCTGCATTACAAAATATGCCATTATAATTGAGGGACTACCAAATGGTTCTTCTTGAGCTTCAATTACCTGATCAACCACTTTCAAAAAATCTTCTTTCGAGGGTTGGGTAATTTTCCAATCTAAATTAGAAGAATCTACAACCATCTTTGCAAAATGTGACTCATCTGTTCTTTTTTCAACAGATTTGGCAGTAATTGCGGTAAACCGTTTATTACTTTTTGCATTGAAAGACTTAGCAGCGGTTGCAGCAATGTAAGAACTATCCATACCCCCACTTAAGCAGGTGCCTACCCGAACATCTGAACGTAATCTCAGCGCAATCGCATCATCTATTGTTTTGCGAAATAATTTCAGCGCGTCATCGAACTTAAGTTTTGAATATTCTTCGTTTACCATTAGTTTATAATACTGCTCTATTTGATAGGTGTTTTTCTTTATATCAAAAATTAAATTATGTCCAGGAGCCAATGAAAATATTCCTTCAAAAAAGGTATCTTCATTATGATGATGATAACCCAAATACAGAAAATCAAATAAAATTTGTTTATTTACTTTTCGTTCTTTTAAATGAGTAAGCAACTGCCTTATCTCCGAACCAAAGAACAGCGATGAATCAGTCTCATAATAATAAAAAGGTTTGATTCCGAACCGATCTCTACTTATGAAAATTTTATTTTTTTTCTTATCAAAAATGGCAAAAGCCCACATTCCATTAAACTTATGCACACAATCTTCACCCCACTTTTGGTAGGCTTTTAGAATGACTTCCGTATCTGTTTTTGTAGAAAAAACAATTCCCGAGTTCTCAAGTTCTGTTCTAATTTCTATGTAATTATAAATCTCCCCGTTAAAAGTAATGACCATATTATCTTTTTGCATAGGTTGATGACCCGCCTCACTAAGGTCTATAATTGCCAATCTCCTATGACCAAAGGCTATATTCGAATCAATAAAATGACCCTCGCCATCAGGCCCACGATGCTTTGCTACATCTGTCATTTTTTTTAGTTCAATTAAATCAACTAAGGTGTTGTTTTTATGTATTATACCTGCTATTCCGCACATGATTAAATTGGGTTAAATTTTTTGAGGGCCTGTTTTTGCATGAAAAAGTAAAGAGTATATAGAAATACTTCGTGAATAGTATAGACGATCAATGTCTCTTCAATTGGTAATTGAAAATACACTATTGCAAAATAAAGAGTTGTTATTGTGGTAAAAAAATATGTTGTTTGCCAAATCGATAATAACTTCAGCTGATGCGTAGCATTGAATATAGATGAAAGTGGACTTGCCCATAGCTTTACCCAAAAAGCAATACCTAAGATTACTGCGAATTTTCCAGAAATAATCCAATTTTTGCCGTAAACAAAAGAGAATATTACTTCTCCGAAAAAAAACACTACTAAAGCAATACTGCCTCCAATCAGAAATAAAACAGTAGCAGACCCCAAAAATAACTTCTTAGCTTTAACATAGTCTTTCTCATTAAAATAAACTGCTATTTTTTGATAAAAGACATCTCTAAAGGAAATGCCTATTAGTGCTAATGGGGCAATCAATATCATGTTAGTTAACCCTAAATAACCCAAGGTTTTCTCAGAATAATACTTTCCTACAAAGAAAATAAGAGCTTGTACAGAAAATATATCTAACAATGAAGGTAGAATGGTAATTTTAGGATAGTCAATATATTTTCTCCCTACCCTCATCATAGTAGCAAAATCAGATTTCATACTAAATTTAATTTTCAAAAACGGGATGGAGGCAATTACTCCCACCATCTTTCCCAGAACCATCCCTGAAAATACAAGCCCTAAAAATGATAATGCTACACTAAATATAGCTGTACAAGCGGTCTGAATAATTTTAGCTAGAGCGTTAGTCTTAAAAAACTTCTTTCGAACTGAAAGGTATAGTGCAATATTATATATTCCGAAAAAAGCAACATAAAGCGGTACAGCAAACCATAATTTATCTAGCTTGTAAAGTTGATTTAATTGTTTGTGAAAGATACAAACTAGTAAAAACAGAAGCGTATTATACAACAAAACGAGCCAAAAACTTAATCGTCCCAAATTTAAAGCTTCTTCGTCTTGTTTTGGAATTACTATTGCGTAAAAATACCTGCCTCCGTTAGGTACTGTTAAAACGGACACGATGGCTATAAAAAAAGTAAAAGTAGCAAACCCTACTTCTGGGTAAATTCGTGTTAAAATTGGAGAAACTAAAAATGGTATCAACTGTGCAATTCCAGTACCAATTAATTGAACAGAAATATTTTTGAAATATTCAGACTTCAATTGGTTTCGTAATCTTTTCAAATCATCTAATTTTTTAAAAAAGAATGGTAGTCCCCTTTCAATCCAACTGGTTCTGAATTTCGTATAGAATGTACAATCTCAATAGCAGTTCTAGCCGCCTCTAAACCATACCCCTTGCCGTCTAAAATATCTTGATACACCATGGTGTGCAAATCTTTAAAGCCGCCACTAAATTCTAATTCTTCACCATTAATAGTAATCGATCTAAAAGTGGTTTGCCCCTTTTCTTTAACCTCTTTAGGAAGATACTCTGCATTGATTGATAAAAACCATCGCACTCTTGCATTTTCAAACTCGAGATAGCCAGCTGCACGATCTTTTTCATGCACATGTACAATGTTTTCTTGAACGTCTCCAAAAATCCATGATAGCATGTCGTAAAAATGAACTCCGATGTTCGTGGCAATGCCACCAGACTTGCTATGATCGCCTTTCCATGATGTATAGTACCAATGCCCCCGAGATGTCAAATACGTTAAATCTACTTCAAATTTACTGTCTTTAGAGGCATTCTTTACCTTCTCTCTAAGTGCAATTATACTTGGATGTACCCTAAGTTGTAAAATATTATATATTTTCTTGCCTGTGTTTTCTTCAACACGTAACAATTTATCAACGTTCCAAGGGTTCAGTACCAGTGGCTTTTCACATATAGCATCGGCGCCACTTCGCAAAGCAAATCTTATATGTGCATCGTGTAAATAGTTTGGCGAACAGATGCTTACAAAATCAAGTAGCGTATCTTTCTCGTACTTTAATTTCTCAATATGACGATCGAAACGTTCAAACTCTACAAAGAAATCTGCATTTGGGAAATAGGAATCTATAACCCCTACGCTATCGCCTTTATCAAAAGCAGCAATTAAATTGTTATTTGTGTCCTTTATGGCTTTCATATGCCTTGGGGCAATATAGCCAGCGGCACCTATTAAAGCAAAATTCTTCATTTTATAATAGTTTAATTAAACTTGATGTTATGTATTCAATTTCTTGGGGTTTTAGATATGGGTTCATTGGTAAGCTCATGACCTCTTTAGCGCTCTTTTCACTTTGGAGGAAATCCCCAGCCTTGTAACCCAGATAAGAGAAACACTCCTGTAAGTGCATTGGAATAGGATAATGTACAGCTGTTGGAATACCCAATGCTTTTAACCCTTCCTGAACAACCCCACGGTCTTCTTTAATAAGAACAGTATATTGCGCCCAAACTGAGGTCCTATTGTTCTTTATATTAGGAGTCTGTAGATGTTCATCAAGAAGTTGGGTATACTGTTGTGCAACGGCTTGTCTCCTAGCTACATCTTTATCGTAATGTTTTAACTTAATATTTAATATTGCTGCTTGAAGGTTGTCCAGTCTTCCTCCCATACCAATATATTTATGGGTATACCGCTTTATTTGTCCATGGACACGCATTGCCTTCATTTTATCATAGAGTTCCTCACTATGGGTAAATACCGCTCCGCCATCACCAAAACAACCCATAGGCTTGGCAGGGAAAAAACTTGTGCATCCAATTGTAGAAATATTACAGCTCTTTTTTCCATTATATATAGCTCCAAAACTTTGAGCTGCATCCTCAATAACAGCTAAGTTATACTTTAATGCAATTTTATTTATTGCATCCATATCTGATACCTGTCCATATAATGACACGGGCATAATGGCCTTTGTTTTTGAAGTAACTGCACTCTCAATTAAAGTGGCATCAATATTAAATGTATCTTCTTCTATATCAACAAATATAGGTTTTGCTCCTAAAAATGCAATTGTTTCTACTGTAGCAATAAAGGTAAACGGAGTAGTGATTATTTCATCTCCAGGTTTAATGCCCAAAGCCATTAAGGCCAGTAATAGCGCATCTGTTCCAGAAGAACACCCAAGAGCATAGTTGCTTCCTGTAAAAAATTTTAAAGCTTTTTCAAATTCTTCTGTTTCTTTTCCTAAAATATATCTTCCTGTGGACATTACATCAAGTGAAACTTTTTCAAATTCAAGCTGATGCTCTCTATATGCTTCCTTGAGATTTGCAAAATCTATTTTCATTTTATTTTTTCCACTTTATTATTGGTTAATCTATATTCTTGATTGCTTTCAAAACATTTTGCCCAGTCGTTTTTATCAAAATCCAGTCGATGCCCAAACTCACTTACCCAACCAATTTGTTTTCCCGGATTTCCTACAATCAAAGCATAATTTGGAACTTCTTTTGTAACAACCGTTCCTGCTCCTATTAGGCAAAACCTTCCCAAGGTATTTCCGCAAACTATAGTTGCATTGGCTCCGACCGAAGCTCCTTTTTTAACCAACGTTTTCACATAACTGCCCCTTCTGATAACTGCACTTCTCGGGTTTATGATATTGGTAAATACCATTGATGGTCCTAGAAAAACATCATCTTCACAAATTACACCCGAATAAATAGAAACATTGTTTTGAACTTTTACGTTTTTTCCTAAAATCACCTCAGGAGATATAACAACATTTTGACCTATATTACATGAATCACCTATTTTACAATTTGGCATAATATGTGAAAAATGCCATATTTTAGTGTTCTTGCCTATAAAACATCCTTCATCTAAAACTGCTGTTTCATGAGCAAAAAAGTCTTTTTCTTCCATTAGTTATGTGCTTTTGTTATCCCACAAAAATCCAAAATCATTTTATCCTTAGAAATTAATAATTCTTTAAATTCTTGGTGCGCTACCAAAAAAACTATTATATCTGCTTTAACTACTGCTTCTTTACAATCTGTTAGCTTAAAAACATTATGGTCTGTTATATTTGGTTCTACAATATAGTATTCTTCATTATTGGCATTTTGTAGCACTTTCTGGGCAATATACTTTGCAGGAGATTCCCTTAAATCATCTATATTTGGTTTAAAAGCAAGTCCCATAATAGCTATACGTGGTTTTTTTCCATGTGCAAGTTCAAACTCCAATTTTGTTGTTTGTACCTTTTCTGCACACCAAAACGATTTATAATTATTGATTTCCCGTGCGGTTCCTATGATTTTAGATTCCATAGGGTAATCTGCCACTATAAAATATGGGTCAACCGCAATACAATGCCCACCTACCCCACAACCCGGTTGTAAGATGTTAACTCTTGGGTGCTTGTTTGCCAAGTTAATAAGCTCCCATACATCAATGTCCGCTTTATCACATATTAGTGACAACTCATTTGCAAAAGCAATTTGCACATCTCTAGAAGAGTTCTCCACTAACTTACACATTTCAGCAGTACGAGCATTTGTCCTATGAAGTTCTCCTTTAATAAATTGACGGTAAAAAGCCAATGCTTTTTCTGTAGATTTCTCATCTATCCCTCCAATTACACGGTCGTTATGAACCAACTCATACATTACATTACCAGGTAAAACCCGTTCAGGACAATATGCAATGTTTAACTTGCCTTTGAGCTCTGGTCTTTCACTATAAATTAAGTTCATCATTTTTTCCGTTGTACCAATAGGGGAGGTAGATTCTATAATATATAGGTCATCTTCCTTTAAAAGTGGTAAAACAGCTTTTGTTGCTGCCTCTACAAATGAAATGTCTGGTTCATTTTTAGCTTTAAATGGTGTTGGCACAACAATTAAATAAGTATTAGCCGCAACTGGAATAGTTGCCGCCTTTAAATAACCTTCTTTTACGGCTTCAGCAACTGCAATATCTAATTCAGGTTCTACTATATGAATTTTACCTTGGTTAATTGTGTCTACAACCGTTGGGTTTATATCTACACCATACACATAGGTCTTATTTTGAGCAATTAAAGCTGCTGTAGGAAGACCTATATATCCAAGACCTATCATTACCACTTCCGGGTTTTCCATTTTAATAACGTTAATTTATTTGTAATATATGGTTCACTATTCGTTCACATGCTTTGCCATCACCATAAGGATTATGGAGTTTGCTCATGCTTTCATAAGCACTCTTGTTATTCAAAAGCCTTTGTGATTCCAAGACTATCCGCTCTTTATCTGTTCCTACCAAAATCACGGTCCCTGCCTCTACAGCTTCGGGTCTTTCTGTAGTGTTCCTCATTACCAATACAGGTTTCCCTAAACTAGGAGCTTCTTCTTGTACACCACCGCTATCGGTAATAATGAGATAAGATTGATTCATTAACCACACAAATGCAGGGTATGAAAGAGGGGGTACCAATTTTATGTTCTCTACGTCATCTAAAAGCTCATAAACCGGTTTCTGCACATTTGGATTTAAATGTACAGGGTAAATAATTTGGGTGTCTGCATTAGAAGTGGCTATTTGTTTTAAGGCTTCACAAATATTAATAAATCCTTGACCATGATTTTCTCTTCTATGTCCAGTAACAAGAATCAATTTTTTATCTATTGATACAAGCTCTTTTAGTTGTTCTATCTCGGCATCAATAAATTGGTTTTCATTAACTTTGTTTACACTGAATTTTAATGCATCTATTACCGTATTCCCCGTTATTAAGATCGCTTCTGAAGATTTGTTTTCGTTAATCAGATTTTGTCTCGAAGTTTCTGTTGGTGAAAAATGAATGTCAGAAACCACACCGGTAACACTTCTGTTCATCTCTTCAGGGAAAGGTGACTTCATATTAAATGTTCTTAATCCTGCCTCAACATGGCAAATTTTTGCGCCTGCATAAAAAGCAGCTATACTAGTTGCCATTGTAGTTGTGGTATCTCCATGTACATATACATAGTCTGGCCTAAAATCTTCAAGAACAGGCTTTAAATTCAAGATAATATCGGAAGTAAGTGAATATAAATTTTGATTTGGTTTCATTAAATTCAAATCAAAATCAGGTATGATTTCGAAAAATGACAGGACTTGATCCAACATTTCTCTGTGTTGGGCGGTAATACATACTTTTGTATTGAACTTATCCGGGAATTTTTGAAATTCCTTTACCAATGGAGCCATTTTAATTGCTTCTGGTCTAGTGCCAAAAACGATAAGGTTTTTTTTTATCATTTATTTGTTTTTAAAACACTGTTCAATGGTCTTCTCGCAAAACTACGATAATTATTGTCCCTAACAATCTTTGTAACTTCATTCAAGTCATTATCCAAAAGTATCTTTTTTGCAAAACTATACCAAGTCATATTTTCTTCGTCCGTAAAATGATATATGCCATGTTCACATCCTTGTTTTGTAATCAACCCAACAATATAATAAGCCAAATTTGATGCTTGTGTAGGGCAGCCTGTTTGTGTATCATTTATGCCTAATGCTTCTCCCTTTTTCGCTTTTTTCAAAATGGTTTTATAAAAATTTTTTCCATGTTTTTTTGAATATAGCCAAGACGTACGAACTATAAAATAATTAGACAAAATCTCTTGAACATGTTTTTCTCCTTCCCATTTAGATTTTCCATACTCGTTTATAGGGTTAGGAATGTCATAAACAGTATAAGGCCCTTCTTTTTCACCATCAAAAACATAATCGGTTGAAATATGGATTAGGGCAACACAATGTTTTTTACACGCCAAAGCAATATTTTTTACTCCCTCGGCATTGACTTTAAATGCTATTTCCGGGGTTTTTTCTGCTTGCTCCACATTGGTGTAAGCAGCACAATTTATTACAAAATCATAGTTGCCAGAACCAATAGTCTCTTCTACACTTTCAAAATTGGTTATGTCAAGCTCTTTGCTGTCCTTGAACATAAATGTAAAGTCAGGATAATCCTTATGTATATCTAAGACACTCAATCCCAATTGTCCAGATGCTCCAGTGACCAAAACTTGTTTCATAATACCAACTCTTTTAGTAAGGGCAACTGTACATCTTTTGGGGAAAGTATTAAATCACATTCGGGCATTCCCCAATCAATGTTTAAATCTGAATCTTTGTATAACACGCCTCCCTCTGATTCTTTATTGTACAGTGCACCACACTTATAAACAAAAACAACGTTCTCTGTCAATGCTAGAAAACCATGCGCCATCCCTTTTGGTATAAAAATTGACTTTCTGTTTTCTGAAGAAATCTTTAATTTAAAATGTTTCCCAAAGGTTTTGCTCTCCTTTCTTAAATCTACCACAACGTCCAACACTTCTCCTTTTATGACCTGTACAAGTTTTGCCTGTGCATATATTCCCTTTTGAAAATGAAGTCCCCGCAAGACGCCTTTTTTGGATATGGAAACATTGTCTTGAACGAAATTTACTTTTTCATCTATAAGATTTTCAAACTTGGTTTGATGGTAAGCCTCATAAAATGTTCCCCTATTATCCTTATAAACAGTTGGTTCCAGCACATAACATCCTTCCAATATGGTTTCTGTGACTTTCACGCTGTTTAAGATAATTTTAAATTCATTAAGTAGGAACCATAACCGCTTTTTAAGAGGGGCTGGGCCAATTTGTGCAATTGTTCTTTGGATATATATTCCATAGTGTAGGCCACCTCTTCTATGGCCCCTATTTTAAGACCTTGTCGCTCTTCTATTACCTCAACAAACTGTGAGGCTTGCATTAAGGAACTAAAAGTGCCTGTATCCAACCAAGCTATTCCCCTGTCCAAAATACTTACTTGTAGTTTTCCCTGCTCTAAATAGGCCTTGTTGATATCCGTAATCTCCAGTTCACCACGATTACTGGGTTTAATTTTCTTGGCAATGTTCACCACCTCATTATCATAAAAATAAATTCCTGGAACGGCATAGTTTGATTTTGGTTTTTTTGGTTTTTCTTCTATTGATATCGCTTTTCCATCACAATCAAACTCAACTACCCCATATCGTTCTGGATCCTGGACATGGTACCCGTAAATAATTCCCCCATCTGGGTTCTTGTTTTCTTGTAATAAGGCAGATAGCCCTGTTCCATAGAATATATTATCCCCCAATATCAAGGCCACATTGTCTTTTCCAATAAATTTTTCGCCAATTATAAATGCTTCTGCCAACCCGTTGGGCTTCTCTTGTGGAGCATAGCTAAAAGAACATCCCAGTTGTGAGCCATCTCCCAAAAGTTTTTTAAACAAGTTCTTGTCTTGTGGTGTGGTGATGATCAATATTTCCCTGATGCCGGCCGACATTAATGTGGCAAGTGGATAATAAATCATCGGCTTATCATATATGGGCATTAGCTGCTTGCTAACAGAAAGGGTCAGCGGGTGTAATCTGGTTCCACCGCCCCCTGCCAATATAATTCCCTTCATTTTATGTGTTGATTTAGACATTATACTGTTTTTTGTAATACTTCTGATATTCACCAGAAGTAACATTGGATAACCACTCTTCATTTTCAAAAAACCAATCAATCGTCTTTGCTAATCCTTCTTCAAAGGTGACAGACGGTTTCCAACCTAATTCATTCTTTATTTTATTTGCATCTATGGCATATCGTAAATCGTGCCCTGGACGGTCTTTTACATAGGTAATTAAATGTTCGCTCTCCCTTTTTTTTCTGCCTAATCTATCATCCATTTGGGTGCAGAGCACTTTTACCAAATCAATATTTTTCCATTCATTAAAACCTCCAATATTATAGGTTTCCCTATTTTTCCCTTTATGAAAGACCATATCAATAGCCCTTGCATGGTCTTCCACATACAACCAATCCCGAGTATAATTACCATCGCCATATACAGGTAAAGGTTTGTTGTTGATGATATTGTTGATGAAAAGGGGAACTAATTTTTCAGGAAAATGATTGGGTCCATAATTATTGGAACAATTGCTTATAACATAAGGTAATCCATATGTTTCACCATAAGCCCTAACAAAATGATCAGAACTTGCTTTGGAGGCTGAATAAGGAGAGTTTGGATCATATGATGTCTTCTCAGTAAACAAGCCTGACTCTCCTAAAGTTCCATACACCTCATCTGTGCTAACATGATAAAAACATTTATTAGAAAAATCCTCTTTCCAAGAATTTTTAGCCGAATTTAAAAGGTTTACTGTTCCTATAACATTGGTTTTAACAAAAGCCATGGGGTCTGTAATTGATCGATCAACATGTGACTCTGCCGCTAAATGGATGACCCCATCAAATTTATATTTTTCAAAAAGAACATTAATAAATGCTTCATCCACTATATCTCCTTTAATGAAAGTGTAGTTTGGATGGTTTTGAATATCCTTTAAGTTCTCTAAATTTCCCGCATAAGTAAGCGCATCAAGGTTATATATTTTATAGTCTTTATATTTTGTTATAAACCTCCTGACAACATGAGACCCAATAAAACCTGCTCCTCCTGTAATTAAAATCTTTAGGTTTTTCCCTTTCATATTAAAGTAATTCTAAAGATTTTTTATTCAAAAACTTAATAGTTGACCAGATAAAAAACAATCCGATCAAAATGGTTGGGATTAAAATTAAACTATAACCAAAAAAACTTTTTTCTACTTCTTGAGGTAGTCCAAAATTTAAAATTTGTACTATATTCTGCTCTTGTTTAATGGTTACTCTGTTTAAGGCCGTATTTCTAATTAGTGTGTTTTTTAAATTAAAGAGAGAAGGTATATTTAACCCTTCTTCCCCACCAAGCATCACCAAACCGTCTCCGGGTTGTTCAGATTTATTACCTAAAGCCTTGGAATAGTTGTCAATTAAAATATCTATTTGCTTAACCAAGGCATCATTCTCTTCTATTCTTTCATTGGCATTCTTCAAATAGGTTTCTTGTAATTCATTAAAATATAAATTGTTATTAATATAAGCCATTATTTTTTTTGCAGCATCCTGCCCCAAATCTGCCTTTTTAAAATAAAAAGTAACCTTATGGTTTACATAACTGCTTGCTAATACTACATTTTTAACAACCTGTTGAATGGAGCTGTCATCCTTCAGGCTGCCCAAATATTCAAAATACTTTAAATCCTCTTCTAAGTTTACTTCATTGTTTGTTTCTTGAACAGGAGCTACCTCTATTCTGAATCCAGAAATAGAATCTAAATCTATCCCCAACCCAGCAAAAAAAACAGAGTCCTTTCCCTTAATTTTGGATTGTACCTCTTGCACTACTCCGTATAAATAATCTTTACTCTCAAAATTGGGCTTAACAATAACTTCTGTTTTTTTAAGCCTTGTACTGATTTTACTCAACCCATACCCCATTCCCAAACCAACAATTCCAAGAATGGCAAGAACAATAAAGTTTTTTTTAAGGTATATAAACACTCTTAAAAACCTTATAAAAACCTTATTGAACCCCTTCCCTATCAGTTGGAACAATTGTCCCAAATCTATTTCATCAGATGATTGTGGTGTGTTTGGTTGAGCTTGCTTTGCCATGTTATGAATTGAATATTTGTTTAAGTATTTTTTCTGTAATTAGATATGTAGGTTTAACGCCTGTAGAGCCTAAACCTCCAGAGGCTAAAGTACTGCCCGTTTCTAAAGGATTGTCAGATGCGTAATAAGCATACCTCACCGTTATATCTTCCCTGATACTCTTTCTTATTTTTGATGCTGATTGAATGGCTTTTTGATAATGAACCCCTTCCATTTCCAAACCAATGACATTCCAAGTAGAATCATGGAAAAACTTTAAAATGTCCTTATTTTGGAGTGATGTCCCTAAAACAGTCACCATGGCGCCTTCAAATACTTTAAGTCCATGTCCTTGAAAGTCTTCTGCACAAAGTGCGTTCTCAAAAGGGTAATTATCTGCCGTTCCCTCAAAGATATGTGCTGATGGAATCATTAGGTCCCCTTTGCCCCCTTCCAAAATACCAGCCTTGCCCATTATAGAAATAGAAGATATATTTAAAAATGCTTGTTGGCTTTTTTTGGTCATATAAGGCTTCAAAAACTCATCAATGGTCTCATATGCCTGTTCGCCAAAAGCATAGTCCATAACAAAGATAATAGGTTTCTTGTCATTTGGAATACCCTCTTTCATTTCATAACAACAGGCACCTTTTCCCTGTTTTGCCATGTCAAATATCTGCACATCTATATTGGTTCCTGAGACATCATCAATAACAATCATTCCGTTTTTTTTAGCTATTGATGCTACTTTATTTCTGAATTCGATATTGTCAGCATCACTTAATGCTTCAAATATTTCCAAGGAATCTGTATATGGAAATTCTTTTGCAAGTGCTTTTTTAGCAAACAAACTATTCATAACACTGTGCATATTTGCGCTAATGATATGAATGGGTCTTTCCAGAAGGTTGTGCTTAGAAAGTGTTTCTTTAATACTATTTGCCCATCTTTCTCCATGTATGTGATGGCCCAAACGTTCTCTGAGCAACCCACTAAAAGTAATGGTGCGCCTGTTTCCTGTAGTTTCTTCTTCTATGGACAATTTACCAAGCCAATAGATGATTTGAAGAAACTTCTCTGGGTTTTCCTTTGTAGTAAACTTCTCGTAAATCTCTATGATTTCTTCAAAAGATCGGCCCAAAATATTAGCTGCATGTATCAACGTTACTTCTCGTTGTTCTTGGGAAAGCTTCTCTTTTTTAATTGCCTCTTCAAGTTTGTGCCAATCTCTTATTGTTTTAGTACTATCTTCAATTAAAACCCTATCACTTATTTTTTTTGATTCTATAAACAAAAATGTGAGGTGAGTAAGAATATCATAAATATCTGAACGGCCTCTAGTAATCTCAATGTTCATTTGTTCATCGTCTATGCGATAACAATTTCTTCTTCTCTTAGACGGGATTATAGGCTTAAAATGTGATTTTTTATATCCTTCATCTGAAGTTAAATTAATGAACCGACATTGTTCTATTCCTTCAGGTAACCTTTCCAAGACATATATCAACCCGTTAAGTTCTGCTTTTTCCTCCGTTATGGAGCCATAGATTTCTGGACGCAGTTGTAACAATGAATCTCTTAAAGCTTCTCCAGAAACTCCCGCCGGCTTGTAAAACCCGCGATTAAACAAATGCCGCATGGTGATATACAAACGCTCAATGGCATTTGTGGATTCTTGTGCTCTTGTATTGTCTTTTACTTTTATCATAAAATAATAACAAAGCTACATTTAAAATTTATGATATGATTGACAAGGTTTTATTTTTTATAGTTTGATAAATCCTTTGCAACTTTTCTATCATTAGAAAGTCGTTGCAACTTATTTTGCCCTCCTAATCTCCCTACAGATTTCATATATTCAATAAATCCACCTTCTTTAATACAAGTGATTTTCAATGTTTGGAGGATTTTCCCCTCAATCAAATCAAAATAATAGCTGTTTTGTTCTTGAAGCGATTTATCCAGGGTTTCAATAAAAATTGATATGTCAGAAGGAGGATTCTCAAATTCAATCAACCATTCATGATAAGGCAATTCCTCTCCTTTTGGGTTAATTTGTGGTGCTACAGTAAATTCATTGATTCTTGCATCTGTTCTACTAATTGCCTGTTGCATGGCTTCCTCAACTTCTTTGGCAATTACATGCTCACCAAAAGCAGATATAAAATGTTTTATCCTACCCGAAACTATTATTTTATAGGGCTTCAAAGAAATAAACTGAACGGTATCTCCAAGATTGTATGCCCATAAACCTGCATTGGTTGAAATTATCATCACATAATTTACACCTTCTTCAACATCTTTTATGGTAATACGATTGGGTTTTTCATTAAAAAAATCGTCCGCTTTTACAAACTCATAAAAAATACCAGAATCCAGCAACAAAAGCATGCCCTTTTCTTTTTGGGAATCTTGATATGCAAAAAATCCTTCACTAGCAGGGAAAAGCTCTATGCTATCTACCCTTCTACCAATAAGATTTTCAAATTTGGCACGGTATGGTTCGTAATTTACACCACCATAAATAAATAACTGAAAATTTTTAAACAGGTCACCAATCTTTTTATTGGTCTTAGTATTTAATTTTTCAAAATACATTTGCACCCAAGAAGGAATGCCCGCAATAATGGACAAATCTTCATTCACTGTTTCTTCAACTATAGCATTTACTTTAGTTTCCCAATCTTCAATACAATTGGTTTCCCAGCTGGGCAGTCTGTTTTTTTGAAGATACCTTGGTACATAATGTGCAGAAATGCCTGAAAGCCTCCCTAATTTAATCCCATTTTTCTCATGTAACACTGGGCTTCCCTGTAGAAAAATCATTTTACCATCAACAAAACTTGAGTTGTCCGTTTCATGAATATAATTTAATATCGCATTCCTAGAAGCCTCTACTTGGTGTTTTATTGATTCTTGGGTAATTGGTATATACTTTGCCCCAGAGGTGGTTCCAGAGGTTTTGGCAAAATAAATGGGCTTTCCGGGCCACAAAATGTCTTTTTCCCCTTTTACTACTTTTTCGACATATCCCTTTAACTCCTCATAGTCCCTAATGGGAACATGTTCAACAAAATCTGAATGGTCTTTTATATCGAAAAAATTATGATCTGTTCCAAATGTTGTATTGACAGCTGTGTTAACTAAATCGGCAAATACCTTTTCTTGGGTTTCAATAGGGTTATTAACCCATTTTAAAGTCTTTTTTGCTATTCTTTTGGCAAATATCTTAGCTGCTTTCGATTTAAAGGACATATTTATTATTTAAAATCAATATAATCCAATGGATTCTGAGGATTTCCTTTGCTCCACAATTCAAAATGTAAATGTGGCCCTGTGGTAAGTTCTCCTGTATTTCCCACAAAAGCAATTACCTCTCCTGCTTTCACTAAATCACCTTGACCTTTGTTTAAAGATCCATTATGTTTATATACAGACAAAAGACCTTCTGCATGTTCTAAAATAACAACGTATCCTGTTTCTGTTGTCCATTCCGAAAAAATCACAGTACCGCTAGTGGCAGCTTTTACAGGAGTATCTATTGGAGCAACAATATCTACTGCATAATGCTTTTCATCAATGTCATATCCTTGTGATATTATCCCAGAAACAGGAGGGAACAATACTATGTTTACATTATTGATATCTCTTTCAAATAAATTGTATTTGTCTTCCAATGCCACCTGGGCCCTTAAAATGGAATCTTCTTTAATGGGCGTTAAATCAACTGTTGATGGGTCTATTTTAAATTGTTCAAACAAGGAATCCCTATTTAATTCATTATTATCAACATCTCCTCTTAACACCATTCTAACATTATCCAAATACCTATTGGTATAATTTAATACGTTGACCAATGAATCTGTCTTATATGTAAGTTGTGTGGCCTGTCTTTTTAACTGTGTAGAAGAATATCCAGGTATATATTCACGTAAAGGAGTAAAAGCAATCAATAAAGTTGTTAGACCAATAAGAAATAGCATAAGAAAAGTTCCTGTGACAAAAACGTTTAATCTGCTTAATTTAAAAGATATTTTCTCTTCAAAAGTACTTTCGTTAAGTATTACTAAACGGTACTTGTGCAAGAGCTTTCTTTTAATTTCTTTCCCTTTTTTTTCTTTTTTGGACATAGAACAACAAATATAAGGTTACTGCTGAATTTTTGCCATAGGGTTTAACAATTTATATGATTACAAACTATAATATTGGCAAGAAATAAAATCTAATCATGTCCTAAACAATTAAAAATAACCGTTCCCGTTATAATTAACAAATACTTACATCTTTTTTAGTACATTTGTTATCAGTAAAATTCGTTATTATGGCAGTATTAAATACATTTTTAGTGATAGGCGCACCTCAAATCATTTTAGTGGTAGTGGTGGTTCTTTTGTTATTTGGAGGGAAAAAGATTCCAGAATTAATGAGAGGATTGGGTAGTGGTATCAAGGAGTTCAAAAATGCTTCTAAAGAAGATGAACAGCTTCCAGAAAAAAAAGAAGAATAAAATTTTTAAAAAAATTATTTTAAACCCATCAATTAGAATTGATGGGTTTTTTATTACATACAAATAAAAAAACTCAACAACACCTCTCTTCTCTTGCCAGTGTTTATAGACCTTTATCGATAAACTACATATTCTCTGCGTTTACGACATAAATTTGGCTTTTCACAACAAAAAATAAATTTGATAAATAAGAACTTATAAATTTGAAAATTATTATTAGCATAACTGCATGGTTATCAATATTTGAAACCGATAACGATGCTGATGAGGTTTTAAAAAACATGGAGGAAACATGAAAAAACCTATTAAGGTCTTTATTCTTTTATTCACAATTTGCCTTTTCGCTCGCGTTCATGGCTCTACAAGAGCTATAGAACTGAGTACTATTGTTCATGATATAAATATAAACCCAACTAAAAACAAGATAAAGAGTAGGGTTTTTACAGATTTAAAAGGTGTAAACAATGGTTTTTATATCATTGCAAATGTTTATAAGAACAAGGTTTATCTCAAAAATTACATTACCGATTTACAAAACAAAGGCATAAAAGCAAATTATGTGTTCAATCCAGATAATGGTCTTAATTATATGTATTTGGAGCATTATGAGCAATGGGAAGATGCTCTAAAAGCCTGTGAAACAAATTTTAACGGTGCTTATAGTAAAAGTTTATGGATAATGATTGTCAATAATGAAGACAATCAAAAACCAATAACACATATTCCAAATAAAGAAATAGTAAATACTTCTAATAAGAACATCTTTTTTCAGAAAAAAAATGAAATTCCCCAGAGCAAATTAATTAAAAAAGCCAATGAATACTTCGATAAAATGTGGTATGCAGAAGCAGCGGAACTATATGAAAAAGCCTTGTTCAACAGTAAAGAATATCATACTTTAGATATTCTCCAAAGAGCTGGTGATGCCCATTATTTTAACACCAATATGGAAAGGGCATATTACTGGTACAATATACTTTATGAAAAATATGAAGATACTGTTTCGGCAGATGTTATCTTTAAATATGCGCATACATTAAAAAGTGCTGGAAAATATGGGAGATCAAAGCGGTTAATGAGGCTATACAACCGAAAGCTTAAAAAAGGCGAGATTATAAATAATGATAAAAATGTGGTTCGCCAATCCAATAATGAAGCAATATTGGACAATATTCTAAACCAAGATGATCAGTTTGAAATAAAAAATCTTGCTATAAATTCTCAATATTCGGAATTTTCTCCCATGTTCTATAATGAAAATGAAGTTGTTTTTACCTCTGCAAAAGACACCTCGGTTTTTATCACAAATAAATATAAATGGAACAATCAACCGTATTTGGATCTTTATGCAGCAAAACTTAACAAGGAATCTTATGATCTTAGAAATGCCATTAAATTTTCTAAGAAAATAAACACAAAATATCATGAGGCTTCGGTTACTTTTTCACCAGACAATAAAACTATGTATTTTACTAGGAACAACTATGGTAAAAAGTTGAAAAGGGATAAAAAGGGAATAAACAACCTTAAAATATATATGTCCAAAAAACTGGATGGAGAATGGGCAGAAGCAGTTGAAGTTTCTTTCAACAGTGATGATTATTCAACTGGTCATCCCGCTCTAAGTCCAGATGGAAAAAAACTATATTTTGTTTCTGATATGCCTGGCAGTATAGGAATGACAGATATTTTTGTTGTTGATGTATTAGAAGATGGTCTGTTCTCTGAACCTAAAAATCTTGGTCCTCAAATAAATACCGAACGAAAGGAAATGTTTCCTTTTGTCAACAATAAGAAACTTTATTTTTCTTCCAATGGACATGTCGGTCTAGGAGGTCTGGATGTCTTTGAAACCATGATTGATGAAGAAAACGGTTTTACAGAGGTCAAAAATGTGGGTGCTCCAGTTAACAGTAGAAAAGATGATTTTTCATATATAATTGATGAACAGACCCAGAAAGGATTTTTTGCGTCAAACAGAACAGGTGGTAAAGGAGATGATGATATCTACTCTTTTAAACGTTTAATGCCTGAAGAAGTAGAAGAAAATGCAATTGCAGGTGTAATTACTGAACTTATTACTGGTAACGTTATGCCAAAAGCTTTGGTAACCTTATTGGATGAGAATAACATTAAACTAAAAGAAATGGTAGTTGAAACTGATGGTAGTTTCATTTTTGAGGACTTGGATGGAAACACCAAATACACTATTACAACCAAAAAAGACAGCTATTTTGATGAAGAAATCATAGTGAGTACCAAACAAAATGAAGTGGTGAACATTGATGTTTCTTTAAGAAAACTAAAAGAAAAGATTGTTGTAGAGAATGGCATTAAAAAGCTTAAGACAGATATAATCTACTTTAATTTTGATAAATCATTCATTAGGCAAGATGCGGCTTTAGAACTTGATAAACTGGTTGAAGTGATGGCCGAATACAAGGATATGGTTATTAAAATTGAATCACATACCGATTCATGGGGGCCAAGCGGGTATAACAAGTCCTTGTCAGATAAAAGAGCTAAATCTTCTAGGGATTATTTGATTCAAAAAGGAATAGAACCCAATAGAATTGAAAGTGCCATTGGATATGGTGAAGAAAGGCTGTTAAATGAATGTGAAGATGGGGTTCCCTGTAGTAGACAAAAACATAAACTCAATAGACGGTCCGAGTTCATTATTGTAGAAATGTAGTTCCAATAAAAATAGTAATAAACAGAAAGCCACCTTTACAGGTGGCTTTTATATTTTAGAGCTGCTCAAAAACCTTATTTTAATTGATTTTAAGCGTTTTCATAATGGCTTCAAGCTCAAACATATAATCTCTCTTTTGTGTGGCTGGGGCATAGGTGAAACCTTCAATTACCAACTTTCTTTTGTTAACGTCGTCATTAACAATATAGGTTAAATAAGGTCCCGCCATAAAATCATTCTTTACTTCCCAAACACCTCTAACCTCTGCCGTTTTTTTTCCTGCAATTTCTGTTGGAAATATGGCTGGAGCAAAAGATTTTTCAGTAATCATATATGTTGTTTTTCCTGGCATATCTGGTCCGGGAATGTGCTTTTCTCCTATAGAATCCCTCATCCTCACAATATCTTTCACAAAAGTAGAATCAGTATCAAAACTGTTCTCTGGCAATGAATAAACAATAATGTTCATATGCCCCTTAGGAATTTGCCTGTCTAGCCACACAAAGTTGTCTTCTTGCTTGCCTACTTTATAAATAGAGGGAATGGTCATTGATATACCAAATTTTTCCTCTAGAACTGTCTCCTTGTTCAACGACCGCTTAAACCGTTTTTGCGACTCTTCAATTTCCATTGCCTTAAAATTTGTAATGGCATCTATAGATTTTTTTTCAATATTTTGAATAAGCTCATTCATGTCCCTGCCCTTAAAAACCCCTATTTTTTGAGGTCTTGCATATAAGTTTGTTTTTACATGCGCAATACTCAACGTATCAATATCAACAAACAGAAGAGTTCTTGAGGTCATAATAGCGCCACTAAAGACACTTTTAGGTATTTGTCTGATTGAAAATATGGGCTCATCCCATATCATTCCTGCCAACGGGGCCGCAAAATGTTCTCTGACCTTATCCCCTACAGGGCCTTTCCAAAGGTCATTCTCCATAACCACAGTCAAAGAATTAATGGCCCCTATTGAAGAAGGTTTATATGTTTTTTGGTTTTTATCCTTACAGGATATAAAAATAATTGTTGTTAAAAGTACTACTAGTGTTCCTAAGCGTTCCATTGGTTTATTTTTACGATGAACAATCACACAGTTTAAGTTTTGTGCCCGGTTTTAGATTACTACCACTAATACCGTTCCATTCTCGTAAATTTTCAATACTAATTCCAGGGTATTTTCTAGAAATGGTCCATAAAGAATCGCCTTGTTGAACAGTATGCACCTTTGAGCCATTCACAACAGTGGTTTTTATGGCTTTGGATTTAGTTTTAGCAACTGCCGCTGTGACATTTGGACTTCTAGTAAAAATAGTCAGTCGTTGCCCTATTCTTAGATTATTGCTTCGTAATCCGTTCCATCTTTTTATGTCACTTATCCTAACACGGTATCTATCTGCAATCTTACCTAAATAGTCTCCACTGCGCACCCTATATCTTATTTGGTTGTTCGCTTTTATCAATTTTGGCAATGGGCTTTCTTTAGATTTTAGCTCTTTTTCTACATGCGCATATATTGCTTGTTCGTTGGCAACAAATTTTCCCATAGCTTTTTTGGGCAATCTCAACGAATAATTTTTCCCTTCTACATAGGGAATAATATTTAATTTATAAGATGGATTAAGCACTTCTAAATCTTCCACACTTACATCTACCAATTCTGATATTTGGTCAAAAGTAATCAGGCTTTTAACTTGGATAGTATCCGTCAAAAAATAAGGGCGGTCTGCTTTTTTGATTTTTAACCCATGCTCTTCGGCATATTCAAATAAGTACATGGTCGCTAAAAAAGCAGGGAGATAACCTGCTGTTTCCCGTGGTAGGTTTCTTCTTATGTTCCAGTAGTTTTTATAGCCTCCAGACCTTCTTATGGCCTTGTTTACATTTCCTGGCCCAGAATTATAGGCTGCCAATGCCAAATCCCAATCCCCAAAAATATCATATAATTTTCTTAAGTATTTAGCTGCTGCTTTAGTAGATTTTATGGGGTCACTACGTTCATCTACATAACTGCTTACGTCCAACTTGTACATTTTTCCTGTGCCGTACATAAACTGCCATAACCCAGTAGCGCCTACTCTAGATTTTATTCGTGGGTTTAATGCAGATTCCACAATGGCCAAATACTTTATTTCCAAAGGGAGATTTTGGTTGTCCAGTTCCTGTTCAAATAAGGGAAAATAGAACTGGCTTTTTGTAAGCATCCGTTCCATAAGTCCCCTTCTTCTTGTTAGAAAAGATTTGATTACTCTTTCCAAAGATGGGTTGTAGGATATATTGAAAGGTGTTTTTTGATTTAATATTTCTAATCTTTTTTTTAGCGTTTCTGTATCTAAATCAACCGTATAAACCGAATCTTCGTCTGTGCTGGAAACCTCTGCATACATGCTATCAAAAAGCGCATCGTGGTCTGCCAGTTCTTTTAGCCAAAGGCTGTCATATTTAGCTGCTTCAAGGTTGTCTTTAAGGTTATACTTTTTTTGTCCTGCATTATTTGCTATCAAAAGCACACCATCCAAACCATTGGAAAGCTTTACAAGCGTTTCCTGTTCTGTTAGTTCTTGAATAATGGATGTAGAGTCTAATGGAATATCCTTGACTTCAACAATTTTAAGGGTATTTATGGAAAGACTATCAGTCTGTTGAGCGTTCAATACTGCTGTTACAGAAAACAAAACAATAAAGAAATGTATCTTTTTTATAGGGCACATAAGATTCGGTTTAAAACTACCAGAGTCGTTAAAAATCGTTTATTTTTCTGGAAAACTAAAATTTTTAACTTAAAAGTAATTTGTAAAATAGAAAGCCCCGTTAATCGATAACGCCCTATCTAGTCTAATATTGCGGCTATTCCAGGTAATGTTTTACCCTCTAGGCTTTCTAACATAGCGCCTCCTCCAGTAGAAACATAACTTACTTTGTCAGAAAATCCAAACTGTTTTACAGCAGCAACAGAATCACCTCCGCCTACTAATGAAAACGCTCCGTTTTGTGTCGCTTCATCAATATAATTCCCCAAAGCTTTTGTGCCATTGGCAAAATTTTCCATTTCAAAAACACCAATAGGACCGTTCCAAAGAATGGTTTTGGATTTTAAAATTACTTCTTTAAAAATTTTAAGGGTCTCTGGTCCAGCATCCAATCCTTGCCATCCGTCAGGAATTTTATCTGAATCCAATATTTTGGTTTGGGCATCATTGCTGAAATCATCCGCTGCCACAACATCAACAGGAATATGAATTTCAACACCTTTTTCTTTTGCTTGTTTTAAAATACTGAGGGCAAGTTCCATTTTATCATCCTCGCAGATAGAATCTCCTACCTGTCCTCCTTGTGCTTTTACAAAGGTATAGGTCATTCCGCCACCAATGATTAAATGGTCTACCTTGTCTAAGATATTTTCTATAATGGTAATTTTAGACGAAACTTTTGCTCCTCCCAAAATGGCCAATACTGGTTTTTCTCCAGACCTCATTACTTTGCCAATAGACTCAATTTCTTTAGCCAATAAATACCCAAAACATTTATTTTCTGGAAAAAACTGAGCTACTATTGTGGTAGATGCATGTGCTCTGTGTGCTGTTCCAAAAGCATCATTTACATAGATATCTCCTAATTTTGATAATTGCTCTGCAAAAACAACATCTCCTTTTGTTTCCTCTGCATGGTATCTTAAGTTTTCCAATAAAAGAACTTCTCCACTTTGTAGGTTGGCAGCAGCAGTTTCAGCAACTTCGCCTACACAATCATCAACAAATTTCACTTCTACTCCTATAATATCAGAAACCATATCTGCAATATGATTCAAAGACATGTCTGCATTGCGTTCTCCTTTTGGCCTTCCCATATGGCTCATTAAAATAACACTTCCGCCATCTTCTAAGATTTTAATAATTGTAGGTTTTGCCGCTTCAATTCTGGTAGCGTCAGTAACATTAAAATTAGCATCTAATGGCACATTGAAATCTACTCGGATTAATGCTTTCTTGTCTTCAAAATTAAAGTCATCTATTGTAATCATGGCATGTCTTTTTTATAGAATGGCAAATGTAAAGATTTATCAGGTGCATATAAAGACCCTTGTCTATAATTTACTATTATCAAAAGGTAATCTTTGTTATTATTTTTAACAACCTATGGAAGTCTAATGCAAAACATCAAAAAAACCTATCTTTGAAACCATGCTTTTCAATGATATTTTAGGTCTTGTCCATATTAAAAAGCACTTGATACAAAGTGCAGATGCCGGTAGAATTCCCCATGCCCAACTTTTTGTGGGACCAGAGGGCTGTGGCACACTTCCCATGGCATTGTCCTATGCGCAATATGTTATTTGCCAAAATACGAATGGTGAAAATATTGAAGGGAACGAGGCCTGTAACCTAAAGTGTAATTCCCTTTCCCATCCAGATGTTCACTTTACCTTTCCTGTCTCCAATAGTGACAAAATAAAGAGTCATGCGGTGAGCAACCACTATATGGAAGAATGGCGACAGTTTATAAAAGAACAGCCTTATGGCAATCTTTTTGATTGGTACCAACTCATTGGAACCGAAAAAAAACAAGGACAAATAGGAGTTGATGAGGCTCATGATATTGTAAAAAAATTAGCCTTAAAATCATATGAAGGCGGCTATAAAGTGATGCTAATCTGGATGGCCGACAAAATGAACATTGCCGCGGCCAACAAACTTTTAAAATTAATTGAAGAACCTCCTGAAAAAACAGTTTTTATTCTCATTGCCGAAGATGAAGAGCAAATTATACAGACCATAAGGTCTCGTTGTCAAATACTACACTTCCCCCCATTGGCAGAAAATGTAATTGCAACTGCTTTAGAGGCAAAGGGGCTATCCAAAGAAGAGGCTTCTAAAATTGCCCATGAGGCCAATGGAAATTTCAATAAGGCTCTTGATTTAAAAAACAATGATTCTGAAGACTTGGTTTTTGAAAAGTGGTTTGTACAATGGGTTCGTAGTGCTTTTAAAGCCAAAGGAAACAAAGCCGCTATCCATGAGCTTATTTTATGGAGTGAAGAGGTGGCCAAAACTGGGCGTGAAACCCAAAAAAAATTCCTAAAGTATTGTTTAACAGTTATGCGACAGGCTCTGCTCATTAATTATAACGCTAAAGAACTGGCTTATCTGCAAATTCATGTGGACGGGTTTCAATTAGAAAAGTTTGCGCCTTTTGTACATGAAAATAATATTTTGGACATTACAGAAGAACTGGAAAGTGCTATTTACCATATTGAACGGAATGGGAATTCTAAAATAATATTGACAGACTTATCCATTAAACTAACAAGGCTTCTTCATCGGAAAGCCGCCTAAATTTTAAATTCTATTATGGAATCAATGTTAAATTATCCTGCCGAAATTTTATTGTTGCTTTTTCTGATTATCACTTTTTTACAAAGTGGTTTGGACAAAATGTTTGATTGGAACGGAAACATCTCTTGGCTTAAAGGTCATTTTTCAGCTACTTTTCTTAAGAATATGGTGCCATTTTTAGTGGCAACAATATTGGTTTTGGAAATGATTGCCGCTATCTTGTGTGTTTTTGGTGTTTATCAAATAATCATGATAGGTGATAGTACCTATGCGTTATATGGTGCAATACTATCTTGTATTACTTTGTTGATGCTTTTGTTTGGGCAACGAGTTGCCAAAGATTATGATGGAGCAAGAACCATTGCCATTTATTTTGTCCCAGCAATTTTTTTAGTGTTCCTATTGCAGTTATAAAACAAAAAACGCCAACAAATTTGTTGGCATTTTTAAAATATATTTGTATATGCTCCTTACTTCTTGTACTTATCGTTAAGGATTTTTAAGACTGCATCTGTAATGTCATTGGCTTCTGTACCATAAAGAACAGATCCGCCTTCACCTCCACTCAGAACATACGTAAAATTATTTGCCTTTCCGTATACAACAATTTCTTCTTTTACTTTACTAACAAGACTATCCATTTCTGTTTGGCTACTTTGCTGTAATGCCAACTCTTCTTGTTGTAATTGTTGTCCAATAAATTGACTTTTTTGCTGTATTACAGCATACTCTTCTTGAGCCTTACTCTGAGATAATTTCTGCGCCCTTGCTTGAAAAGCTTGTGCTTCTAGTTGGAAAATTTGAGAAATACTATCTCTCTTTTTTGCAAATGCCTCACCTCTAATTTTATATTTGGCTTCTACATCAATCTTTTCTTGATAATCGGTCATCACCTTTACGGTATTTACAAAACCAATTTTATTTTGCTGGCATGCTACTATTCCAAATAGTGCCACTGCCAAAAGTAATTTTTTCATTGTTGTTTTTTAAAGTTGTGCAAAAATAGGAAAGCTTTTTAAGAAAAGGCATTTTGCTTTCCAAAACATTGAGCAACATTGCTATAGAAAATATCTATGGTTATTTGTATTTTTAATCGATTTTAACAATAAAAGATGTCCTTTATAACCCCTGTTAAATAAAAGATGTTCTGTTGATGCCTAGTATTGGCTAACTTGTGAAGCAAACCTTCGGGAAATCGCTTTAAAATAAGAATTAGGCTTTTTTAAGCACGTATATTAATGATGAATACTCTTTGGTTCGCCACGCTTTGATATTGGACCATAATCCCACACAAAATGCTTTAATGAAATGCTGATTTCCTGTTTTATATTTTTCTGATAAAAGCGAAACATAAAACGAATCAAACACCATAGGTTTAATTTTCGTCACCTTCATGTTCTCTTTTTCAAAAAGCATTTTTATACTGTTTCTTGAAAAATGCCATAGGTGTCTGGGAACATCATAGGCGGCCCAAAAATTATTATAATATTTGGCATCGTAAGATTTAAAATTAGGGACTGCAATAATCAATGTGCCCTCATCTTCCAATAAAGAAATTATTTTTTTTATCTGATTTTCTAAATCAGGTAAATGCTCCAATACATGCCATAAGGTAATTACGTGATATCTTTTTGTTAGTGGTAATGACTCTATATTAGAAATAGTAGTCACTCCTTTTTCTTTGGCTTTGGCGCTAGCTTTTGCATTTGGTTCTATTCCATTAACAGACCAACCATTGTTTTTGGCAACCAGTAAAAAATCTCCGGTACCTGCTCCAATATCCAAAAGTGTTTTATTGGTTTTTGCGCATTGGGAAATTAAATTCAACTTCTTTTTAAGGCTGTGCTTTTTTACACTTTGGTATATCTTGTCTACTAAAGTTTCTTGAGCATCTGTATGGGAAATGTAATCATCACTTTGGTAATATGTTTCAAGGTTTTTTGGCTTGGGTTCCGTTATGAGCATATCCAAATCTTGACTGTGCATCAATTGAAACTCTTCTCCTGAAACTGAATGATCTTTAGTTTTTAAAAACGACTTCATTGTAATTATGAGTGGACAGGTATTCTTCTTTTAAAGCCCGAAGATACTTTAAAACAACTTCTCTGGAAAGTGAATTGTCATCTAAGCAATCCTTCTCAATATCATTGTACACCTCTATTGCCAAATAGTAATTTTCTTTTCTTATTTCTTCTGGGACTGCATCATTATCATCTTCAGAGTTTAGCGCAGCACTTAATGCATGGGAAAAAAAGAAATTGAAAAAATTAATCGTCTTGTCTGGAATATCAACTTCATAAAAAGAAAAGAAATATTGCTGTCCGTTAATTTTAAAAGGGACATCATCATACACATTTTCATCTTCTAATTGATATTTTATATTAACGTAGTCATAAAAATGATTGGGGTCTTTTGGGTCTTCAAAAATAAACATCTTGCGTTTGGACAAGCTTCTTTTAAACTTCTTTCCCGTGGCTACCTTATAGTCCTCTATGTTTGGGGCTATACGTAAAGGGATGCAAGATTGGACAACGAACAAGACACAAACAGCGAGTAGAAATCTTTTCATTTTTAGCTAAGTTAGAAGTTGTTCTAGCCTTATCAAAAACTACGCCAAGAAGCCCTGCTTATATTAAAAATTAAAATTGTTCCACGTGGAACAATTTGAAAATAAAACATTATGAATCTTGATTTATCTACCCATAAAAACCAAAAGCACACTTATATCGCTAGGAGAAACACCGCTAATTCTAGAGGCTTGAGATATTGTTACTGGGCGAATTGCGTTAAGTTTTTCCCGAGCTTCATAAGACAAGGATTTAAGCTTGTTATAGTCAAAACCATTAGGGATTTTTATGTTTTCCAATCGATGAAGTTTGTCTGCATTGTTTTTTTCCTTGGCTATATATCCAGAGTATTTTACTTGCACTTCAGTCTGTTCCATAACCTCTCTGTCAAAATCATTTTCCTTTGCAAAAGTGGAAACGGAATCTAATTGAAGCATATGCTTCATCGTTACTTTAGGACGAGAAAACACCTTGAACATTTTATCAGATTGCTTAACTGGAGCTGATGAAACACTTTCTAAAATAGGGTTTATATCTTCTGGGCTTACACTAGTCTTTCTAAAAAAATCAATAAAAATGTCAGAGTTTTTTTGTTTCTCTTCCATTCGAGCCAATCTTTCTTTACTAGCTAAACCAATTTCAAAGCCTCTTGGTGTTAACCTTAAATCAGCATTATCTTGCCTAAGCAATGTTCTGTATTCTGCTCTTGATGTAAACATACGATAAGGCTCTTCTGTTCCTTTGGTAATAAGATCGTCAATTAAAACACCAATATATGCTTCGTCCCTTCTAAGAACAAAAGGTTCTTTCTCATTTATTTTAAGGGTAGCATTTATCCCAGCCATCAAGCCTTGGGAAGCTGCTTCTTCATATCCTGTAGTTCCGTTTATCTGACCAGCAAAATACAGGTTATTGATCAACTTGGTTTCTAGTGTATGTTTTAACTGTGTAGGTGGAAAATAATCATATTCAATAGCGTAACCAGGTCTAAAGAATTTTACATTTTCAAAACCTTTTACAGATTTTAGTGCTTTGTATTGTATGTCTTCTGGTAGTGACGTAGAAAATCCGTTCACATAAACCTCGACTGTTTTCCAGCCTTCTGGCTCAACAAATATTTGATGACTATCCTTATCAGCAAACCTATTGATTTTATCTTCAATAGAAGGACAATATCTTGGCCCTATGCTCTTAATACGACCATTGAACATTGGAGACCTGTCAAACCCTTCACGTAACAAATCATGAACCTTTTGACTGGTATGGGTCATGTGGCAATCTACCTGGGTTGTTAAAAAAGGCGTATTGGTATAAGAAAATTTCTCTGGTATTTTATCTCCTGGTTGAGGTATCATCACAGAGTAGTCTAAAGAACGTCCATCTACTCTAGGCGGTGTGCCTGTTTTCATTCTACCACTGTCAAAGCCGTAAGCTAACAATTGCTCTGTAATACCAGTTGCAGCTACTTCACCTGCCCTACCGCCACCAAACTGTTTCTCGCCAATATGAATAAGTCCGTTTAAAAATGTTCCATTAGTAAGCACTACTGCTTTAGATTTAATGTCTATCCCCAAAGATGTTCTTACACCTATAACTTTGTCTTTCTCGACCAAAATTCCAGAAACCATTTCTTGATAAAAATCAACATTAAGTGTCGCTTCAAGTGCCCATCTCCATTCTTCAGCAAAGCGCATTCTATCATTCTGCGTCCTTGGGCTCCACATTGCAGGACCTTTAGATTTGTTCAGCATCTTAAACTGAATGGCAGATTTATCACTAATAATACCACTATATCCTCCTAATGCATCAATCTCTCTAACAATTTGTCCTTTAGCAATTCCGCCCATAGCGGGATTACATGACATTTGTCCAATGTTTTGCAAACTCATTGTAATCAAAAGGGTTTTAGAACCCATATTGGCAGCAGCAGCAGCAGCCTCGGCCCCTGCATGCCCTCCTCCAACAACAATTACATCATATTCCTTTTCAAACATAATTATTGATTTTGTTCCACGTGGAACAATTCCATCATTTCACTTTCTTTAGAGCGCATTACAGTTTTATCAGCATCTGTCTTATCATTAAATCCAAATAAGTGCAGAATACCATGAGACATAACTCGTAATAGCTCATTCTTAAAATCTACATTGTGAGTTACTGCATTTTCTCTTACCCTATCTATAGATATAAAAATATCGCTCGATATAACATTGTTGACAGAATAATCAAAAGTGATAATGTCTGTGTACGTATCATGCTTCAAATGTTTTTGATTGATTTGAAGCAAGTAATCATCTCCACAAAAGATGTAATTGATGTCTCCACAAAAATTATTCTCTATATCAAAAATTTTAAGAATCCAACTCTCAAATAATTTCTCATTATCTAATTGAAAATCTGTCTCGTAATGAAAGTTAATTATCATTTTTAAAATATAGCTTAACCTTATTTTGAAAAATTTGCTGCAAAGGTAGTGCTTGTCTATTTAAAAATTCGATTTGATTCCCATAATCATTTAAAAGCTCGGGCTTTGTAGTTATGGGATTTAGGAAGTAGTTATAATTAGTTTCACTTTTTCTTTCTTTTTTTTCACCTTGTTTTAATACAGCATTTTCTAATTTAAGCATTTGATGCTGTATAACATTCATTTTATTTATAGTACGTTGTGTAATACCGTTTTCAATAAGATCATTTTCAAAATTCTCCATCATTAGAATAAGCTTTTGAGCCAATCCCTTGTCTTGAGCATTTATCATATCCTGCAATTGGTTCTCCAACTGGTTTCTTAATTGCTGTTGTTCTTTATAGATTTCATAGATTTCCATAAGTTCTTGCTCACTTGGTTGTCCATCACCAGTGCCTCCTTGGTTTTCTCCTCCTGGTTGATTACTTTTTCCCGTCTCAGCATTCTGACCACTTTTTCCAGATTGTCCATCATTACCCTCTTGACCTTGTCCTGAATTTCCCTGACCGCCTTCACCTTCCATTCCTTCACCTGGTTGTTTACCCTTTTTACCTTCTGAACCAGATTCACCTGATTCTCCCATTTGACCCATTTTCTTCTGCAGCTCTCCTTGCCCCTTAATAATATCTGGTAACTGAAACCCGCCTTGGCTCTGACCACTTCCAGAACCAGACTTCATACTTTGTTGCATATTATCTAAAATATTTGCAAGGAAATCCGCTAAGCTATTGGATGCATTTAAAACATATTGCTGATAAGATACTCCTTGGTATATTCTATTATCGGCTATGCTTTCCAAACTCTTGTCTATATTGTAATACACTTCTGTAATTTGCTCATTTACAAACTCTGAAAGCTCTACCCTTCTTAATGAGAGTGCAAACAAACTGTCATCAACATGCTCAAACATACTTCTAAGTCGTTGTTGATGTTTTATATTGGAAGAAAATTGAGAAATAGCTAGTTCTGCATTATCCATAGTATCATATAACTGTTCTTGTTTAAAAGAAAATGTAATAAGATTGTCTAAAATTTGTCTTAGCATTTCAGCATCTTCTGTCATAGTAGATTCACCACTACCAGAAGCAGATTGTTGCAAAGATTCACTCATTTCTTGCATCTTTTGAGCAGCAGACTTTTGTTTTTTAGAAGCATTGTTCTCAGGTTTCTCATTGCTATTATCCTCAGATGATTCATCATTGCCCTTTTGCTTGTTAAACTCATCCAACACGTCTTCTTGATCTTTTTTAACTCCCTCCTGTTTTGATTTATCAATGTCAAGGAAAATAGGTTTCTTTAATTCACTATTGTCCTTTTTTAATTCATCCAGCTCATCAGAAACTTTATTGAATTCATTATTAAGTTTTTCCTGTTGCTCAGAAGAAAAAACTTCAGTATCTATTTTTGAAAGTGTATTCTGCTTTTTAGATAGCACATCCAAATCCTTGGCCAATTGAATTGCTTTCTCTGTTACATAATAACGTTTTGTCAATTCTAAAAGCTGTTCCAAACTACGCTCGTTGTTTTGCTGGTTTTTGGCAATCTCTTCCAGTTTGTTTGCCAATTCTTCTTTCTTTATTTTATCCGCAACTTTATTAAGCTCTTCTATAAGTTTTTTATTCTTTCTAGCCTCTAATTCTTGACGCTCTAACCGTTCTTTAAGGAACTGGTTCGTTTCATCATCTTTACTATTCTTTTCAAGATTTTCCTTTAGTTGTTTGCTAAACTTCTGCATCATGCTTTCATGTTGCTGTTGCTTGTTTAGAAAATCCTTAATTTGAGTCTGACTATTAAAATTAAGTTCCTTATTTTCTTTTTGCTCTTTATTGATATCCTTAAGTGCTTCTTTTTGCTCTATAAGCTTATCCAACGTCATGTCTAAATCTTCAAGAATTGACTCTCTTTGTTCTAATTGATTGTTTTTCAATTGATTAGAGTCAAGTAAAGCAATATTGAAGACCTTACTTTTAGTGGTTTTTCCATTATGTATAGCATCATTGTCAGTCACTTGGAAATAAAAGCTGTAGTTTTTTCCTGTGTCCAAAGACAAACCAGACGGAAAAGTGTAATAAAATTGGTTAAGATTGGTGTTGGGTGTGCCCAATGTTATTATTTGTTTGTCATCTTCTAATGAAACAACATAACAGACCAATTGTATGGAACTTACTTTATAATCATCAGATACATTACCCACAAAATACTGAACATTCGGATTTAAAGAATCTAAAACCCGGTTAACATCTATAGAAGGGTAATTATCTTTGATTACTTTAATTGTATACCCTAATTTTTCATATTCCTGAACATTGGAATTGGAAGTGGTCAATTCATAAGACAAGTTGTAATAGATTTTTTTTGATAAGCTAAACCTGTCATCCATTTTTTTAAATCTCGAAAAAGTGTCCCGCTCAATAAGGTTAATGTTATCTGTAAACGTCCCCAATATTTCCCAAGTAACATTGGTGCCCTCTGGGAAAGTAGCATTTCCTGTCCCTTTAATGGTCTCTGTAGGTTTATTTGTATAGTTGGGGAAATCCAAAACCATATTAAAATTTTGAATTGAGGGTACTTTCAACGCATTTAAAGTGTATGGTCTAGATGCAATATCATTGGCAACAAAATAAAAAACAGTTGTTATAAGAGGTGGTGTAAAAGTGTAAGTATACCTTCCGTTATCTTCTTGAAGTAGAAACTCCTTCCCTTCAATCACTATAAAAATTTCTTCTGGTTTAATTTTGCCTTCAGTTGTTAATAGTATTGTGTATGATTCGCTTTCTAAAACATCAAAATCAGTTGAAAATAGTTTAAATTCAAATGGTGCTGGTGGTTGATATGCCAAATCATAATTCACAACCCGGTTGTATGATCCAAAAAATGTACTAAGATTACCTGACAGCCAAATAAGACCTATAAAAATAACAGGAATTATAAGGTATTTGGCATATTTTACGTTTTCATAAAAATCTATGGCCTTTGTAAATTGAAAAGAAGTCAATTTATTGGAACGTTGTTCAATACTTGCTAGCAACAATTCAGATGTATTGGCGTCTTCAGCCAAATCCAAAAGATTATACAATTTGTCATCAACTTCGGGGAAATGCCTTCCTATTAATACTGACGCTTCTTTATTACTAATTCCCTTTTTAAGTTTAAAAAGATAGAACAAAGGAATAAGGATGTATTTGTAGAGTAAAAACAGTTCAACAACAATGAACAAAAAGAACAAGATACCTCTGCCAGTAGAATTAAGCCATAGGAAATACTCTACTCCTAATGTGACCAAAAAATAAAGAAAACCAAAAGAGATAAAAAGTAGGGTTCCTTTGAAAAGTACCTTAGTATAATACTTTTTAATAAAAACGTTTAGCTTTTCTAATATGTTACTATAGCTATCCAAATTCACGAATATTTAATAGCAAGATACCTGATACTTTAAAATGCGTCATCAAAAAAATGTTAAATAGTTTCTTTACAACAGTATAAAAGACAGAAAAAGACCTTAAATAGACTATATATAGAATCTTTATTACAAACCGTATGGTTTGCTAGTATAGCATCTCTAAATAAAAATATGTTGTTTATTAGCATTTGTCGATGTTTCCTTGTTTTCAATCGGTCATAACTAATTTAGAATATAAAATATAAATGTGATGTGTGGACTACTCAGTCGGTCAAGCTATTTATGTGTGTTGATTTATTAAATT
>CAYNLI010000014.1:0-36124 GCA_964398035.1 uncultured Flavobacteriaceae bacterium
AACCCTACTGTTATAATCCCCATTTGGAAAGTTCTGAATGGGGATTGTTATTTTTTAAAATTATCGGTTCATAGGATATTCGTTAATCCAATTAAAACCCCTTTGTACCAGAAAAAAATCCTCTTTTTCATGTTTTAATGATGTTATTGTGATTGTGTCTTTTCCATCTATCATATTAAGGTACAATAGACTGTCCATCTTTTTAAATTCTAAATTATATTGTTTATTAGAATTTAAATAAGGTGTCAATTTAATCGATGATGCAAAAGAATCTATTTCATGGCGCATCCCTATTCTTCTATCATCCATTTTAATTACCAAACTATTTCTTTTGTCAATTATGAGTTTCTTCCATCTAATAGTGTCGGTAAGCATTGGTGGCAACGTATCATTATTAACTACAAAAATCTGTATGTCATAAATCCCATAGAGTTCATGTTTTGGTACTCTTTTACCATATAGTCCTTGACTTTGTAATTTACTTTCAATAACATTGAACAATACATAAAACAATAATATCCCTTTGGCGGCATAACTCATCAAGTTCTTTTTTTTGCTCAAAAAATAAGTATTGATTATTGGTGGATCAGTGGGTTTGTTTAAAATAAGAAAACGGACAATGTTTCTGAAATCGGGCATTAACACTACAATTGATATGAGGCATAAGTGAAACGAAAAAAGTTTGACCGGAACATCAAAACTCATATTCAGCAAAAAGACATTTACCATAACTCCTAAAATAATAATTGCCCCAAAGATTTTAGTGTACCTGAATAAAAGTAAAAAACCACCCAAAACTTCTATCAGACCAGTAAATAAGGAGTATGTCTCCGAATAGCCCATAAATTTCCACAAAAGACCCATGGGTGAAGAGTTACCGTAGGTTACGGTCAAACTCATAAGGTTTAATTCTGGGAATTGTAAATAAAAAACCTTTGAAAATCCGTAAGTGAACATGGCAAAAGCCAAATAGTAACGCAATAAAATCATAAGAGTGCCAAATGATCTGCTTTCTTTTCCAACTTTATCTATAGTTGACCAAAATAAAACTACCACTATGGAAATGGACAAGCGTCCAGCCAATAGAAGGTAGTCATAGGTTGTATCCCCACTACCCCTACTCACAAAGGATATTTCATCAGTATAACCAATTATATTTTTAGAAAACAAAGGAATGAACCACTCCCAAAAAGAACCAACCCAACCAGAGATAACATTACCAATTCCAAAAGGAATCTGGTCCAATGGAAATGGAAAAATGAATATGAACAAGTAAACAATCAACAATCGTATAAAAAACCTACCAAGTAACATCATAATTCACCTACAATTAAGAACCGTTTACCACAAATCCCATTTAAAATTGAAACTAATAAATTAGTTGAATGTACGATATTTTAAACATAAAATACTTGTGAAATAATGGTTTTTATAAAATTCCTTTCTATATTTGACCTAATATGAAATTTACAATGTTAAATACTTGGTGGTGGAAAAACTTACGTCGATAATCGTGAGCTAAGCACCCAATGGTATAAAATATACACAGGCTTGTCATCACGACAAGCCTTTTTTATTGAAATAAAGTTTAAAAATGAAATATCAACTTACAACAAACTATAAAAAAATACTGGCAGACACCATAACACCTGTCAGTGTTTATTTAAAAATTAGGGATAGGTTTCCAAACAGCATTCTTTTAGAGAGTAGTGACTACCATGCCAATGATAATAGTTTCTCCTACATCTGTTGCAACCCTATTGCATCAATAAAAATTCAGGATGAAGTGATAGAGCAACATTTTCCTAATGGCAGCAGTGAAAAAATTACTATTGATTCCAACACAGATGTAACCAATATCATTCATGAATTCAGCAGAAAATTCCATGTAAAGGACAATGACTTTAAGTTCATTAACAATGGCCTATTTGGCTATATGGCTTATGATGCTGTTCGGTATTATGAGGATGTCACCATTTCAAAAAAAGAAGGTGCTATAGAAATTCCAGATATTTACTATGCAGTGTATCAAAATATAATAGCCATCAATCATTTTAAGAACGAGGCTTATATTTTTTCCCATTGCTTTGAAACAGAAAGCAATATTGATGAAATAGAGCAAATTTTGACCGTTAGAAATTTTGCTACCTATAATTTCTCCAAAGAAGGTGATGCCACTTCAAATTTAAAAGATGAAGAATATAAGGAGCATGTAAAATTGGCCAAGAAACATTGTCAACGTGGCGATGTTTTTCAATTGGTGCTCTCCAGAAGGTTTTCACAAGGGTTTAAAGGAGATGAGTTTAACGTATATAGAGCTTTGCGGTCCATAAACCCTTCTCCTTATTTATTCTATTTTGATTATGGTGATTTTAAAATATTTGGCAGTTCGCCCGAGGCCCAATTAGTGGTCAAGGACGGTAGAGCAGAAATACACCCTATTGCCGGTACTTTTAAACGTACAGGGAATGATGAAGAGGATGCTATTTTAGCCAAGAAACTTACCAAAGATGACAAAGAAAACAGTGAACATGTAATGTTGGTAGATTTAGCCAGAAATGACCTGAGCAGAAATGGGAATATGGTAACTGTAGATAATTATAGAGAGGTTCAATTCTTTTCCCATGTAATCCATTTGGTATCCAAAGTTACAGGACAAAAGAAAAAAGACATCCCTACCATGAAAGTAGTAGCTGATACTTTCCCAGCAGGAACATTAAGCGGAGCGCCCAAACACATGGCCATGCAGTTGATTGAAAAATACGAGAAAACCAGTAGAGGTTATTATGGTGGCGCCATAGGTTTTATGGATTTTAACGGCAATTTTAACCATGCCATTATGATACGGACTTTTTTGAGCAAAAACCATGAATTACATTTTCAGGCTGGTGCTGGTTTGGTAGCAGCTTCTGACCCAGAGAAAGAATTACAAGAAACATATCATAAACTAGGAGCCTTAAACAACGCTTTGGAAATAGCTGAGACCATATAAACCCCCAAAGGGGGAATTAAAATAAATAAAATGAGTGAAAATATAAATACCCACAATCAAACTAGTTCTTCCCCTTCGGGGAGGTTAGGCGGGGCTCCAATATTGGTCATAGACAATTACGATAGCTTCACCTACAACTTGGTTCATTATCTAGAAGATTTGGGTTGTGAAGTAGTAGTAAAACGAAACGACCAACTTACTATAGAAGAGGTAGGTGCATATGATAAAATAGTACTTTCTCCAGGTCCTGGAATACCAAATGAAGCTGGGCTTTTAAAAGAAATCATTAAAACATATGCCCCAACAAAAAAGATTTTTGGGGTTTGTTTGGGCCAACAAGCCATTGGGGAAGTTTTTGGAGCAACTTTAGAAAATTTAGACCAAGTCTATCATGGCATAGCCACTCAAATAAACATTGTGAAAGATGATGCTATTTTTGAAGGAATGCCAAAAGAGATTGAAGTTGGCCGTTATCATTCTTGGGTAGTAAATCCAAATTTACCTGAGGTTTTAGAAGCTACTTCTTTTGATGAAAACGGGCAAGTAATGTCATTGAGACATAAACAATATGATGTTTGCGGTGTGCAGTTTCATCCAGAATCTGTACTTACCCCACAGGGTCAGCAAATATTAAAAAACTGGTTAAACTCATAGCGTCATGCTGAACTTATTTCAGCATCTCACAAAATAATTACTGAAATAAATTCAGCTAAAAATGAAAGAAGTACTAAATAGATTGATTAATCACGATATTCTTGAAAAGCAAGATGCCAAGCAGATTTTGGTGAATATTGCTAAAGGAGAATATAATCCCAGTCAAATAGCTGCTTTTCTAACCGTTTATATGATGCGCAGCATCACCATAGAAGAATTGGAAGGCTTTAGAGATGCACTTTTGGAGTTATGCTTAGCTGTTGATTTATCTGAATACAACCCTGTAGATCTCTGTGGAACCGGTGGTGATGGCAAGGACACTTTTAATATTTCCACACTGGCATCTTTTGTAACTGCAGGTGCAGGGATAAAAGTAACAAAGCATGGCAATTACGGTGTTTCTTCCAAATGCGGAAGTAGTAACGTAATGGAGTTTTTAGGAATAAAATTCAGTAGTGAAGCTGACTTTCTAAAAAAATCTATTGATGAAGCAGGGATTTGTATTTTGCATGCACCTCTCTTTCATCCAGCAATGAAAAATGTTGCTCCTATCCGAAGAGAATTAGGCGTAAAAACCTTTTTCAATATGTTGGGCCCAATGGTAAACCCTGCATTTCCGAAAAATCAAATGGTTGGCGTTTTTAATTTGGAACTGGCAAGAATGTATGGGTATTTATATCAGAATACAGCTAAAAATTTCACAGTTCTCCATGCATTGGATGGTTATGATGAAATTTCATTGACTGGAGATACCAAAACTATTTCCAACACTACAGAAGGCATGTTAAAACCATCGGATTTTGGCGTGAAAACCATTTTACAATCTGATATTGTTGGCGGTGACAGTATAGAAGCATCAGCTCAGATATTTTTAGACGTTTTGCAGGGCAGTGGAACTGAACCTCAAAACAATGTGGTATGCGCCAATGCAGGAGTCGCTATAGCAACCGTTAAGGGTATCACTCCAAAAGAAGGGTTTGATCTGGCCAAAGAGTCGCTTTTGAGCGGTAAAGGATTAATTGCATTAAAAAAATTACAAGAATTGAGTGCATAATGGATATATTAACCAAAATAGTACTGGACAAACGTAAAGAAGTCGATTTAAAAAAAACGTTGCTACCCGTTTCACAATTGGAAGCTTCTGTTCTTTTTGAACGTGAAACAGTTTCATTGACCAATGCATTACGGAACAGTACTTCAGGAATTATCGCAGAGCATAAAAGGCGTTCCCCTTCCAAGTCCGTCATCAATCAAAGTTTAAATGTGCAAGATGTAGCCATTGGTTATGAAAAAGCTAGTGTCTGTGGTATGTCGGTTTTAACCGATAACAAATATTTTGGTGGCTCTTTAGATGATTTACTATTGGCTAGGGCATCAGTAAACATACCCTTGTTGAGAAAGGAATTTATAATTGACGAATACCAAATCCTAGAAGCCAAAGCACATGGAGCCGATGTTATTTTGTTGATTGCCGCAATATTGACCAGAGAAGAAATAAAAACTTTCTCAGAACTAGCGAAAAGCTTAAAATTGGATGTTCTTTTGGAAGTACACAATGAGGAAGAACTCCACAAATCCATTATGCCGAGTTTGGATATGTTAGGAGTGAACAATAGAAATTTAAAAACTTTTGAAGTCAGTCTGGACATCAGTAAATCATTGTCCAACTTAATTCCAGATGATTTTGTAAAAGTATCAGAAAGTGGCATCAGCAGTGTAGATGCCATAACAGAGTTAAAACCTTATGGGTATCAAGGTTTTTTGATTGGAGAGAATTTTATGAAAACGGATGATCCTGGGAAAAGTGCAATTGAATTTATTAGTGAATTGAATGTCATTTCAAAATGACGAAATAGAAACTTATGAAGCTTAAGGTTTGCGGAATGAATCATAATACCAAAGAGGTTGCAACACTACAACCTGATTATTTGGGCTTTATATTCTGGGAACCCTCTTCACGGTATTTTGATGGGCATATTCCCGATTTACCCAATAATATTAAAAAAGTTGGAGTGTTTGTAGATGCTTCTTTAGATGTAGTTATTAAAACAGTGAGGCGTTATGGTTTAGATGCGGTGCAACTGCATGGTAAAGAAACTCCAGAGTATTGTGACGCTTTGCGTCAACCTAAACTTGTTTCAGGTTCTCACGATGTGATGCCGAAACAAGTTCAGCATGACTCCTTTGACGTTATCAAAGTATTCTCTATAAAAGACGATTTTGACTTTTCAATTTTAGAACCTTATGAGAAGGTCTGTGATTACTACCTATTTGATACCAAAGGAAAACTCCCAGGAGGCAATGGATATACTTTTAACTGGTCGGTCTTAAGAAATTACTCCTCTACCAAACCTTACTTTTTAAGTGGTGGGATTGGTTTAGACGAATTGGACAAAATAAACTCCTTTCTAAAAAGTAAGGAGTCCAAATACTGCTATGCCATAGACATCAATAGCAAATTTGAAAATGCTCCTGGTCTAAAAAACATAGATAAATTAAAAGAATTTAAGAACAATATAGATTCCCACCTTTGTAGGAATGACAATAAAACTAGCAATTAGGATGTCATATAACGTTAACGAAAAAGGATATTACGGAGAGTTTGGAGGAGCATTTATTCCAGAAATGCTCTATCCAAATGTAGAGAACCTAAGGCAAAACTATCTTAAAATAATGGCAGAGCCCTCTTTTAAAGAGGAGTTTGACCAACTATTAAAAGATTATGTGGGACGGCCTTCCCCTCTTTATTTTGCTAAAAGATTATCAGAAAAATACAATACCAAAATATACTTAAAACGGGAAGACCTCAACCATACAGGAGCGCATAAGGTAAACAACACCATTGGGCAGATATTAATGGCAAAACGTTTGGGCAAAAAACGAATCATTGCCGAAACTGGTGCTGGCCAACATGGTGTGGCTACAGCAACGGTTTGCGCACTTATGGGTATAGAGTGCATTGTATATATGGGCGAAATAGATATCGCCAGACAAGCGCCCAATGTAGCACGTATGAAAATGTTGGGTGCAGAAGTAAGACCTGCACTATCTGGCAGCAAAACATTAAAAGATGCTACCAATGAAGCCATAAGAGATTGGATCAACAACCCTGTAGACACTCATTATATTATAGGTTCTGCCATTGGCCCACATCCTTATCCAGATATGGTAACACGGTTTCAGTCTATTATATCAGAAGAAATAAAATGGCAACTACTAGAAAAAGAAGGCAAGGAAAATCCTGATTATGTAGTGGCCTGTGTTGGTGGTGGCAGTAATGCCGCTGGTGCTTTCTATCATTTTTTACATGAAGAAAAAGTAGGTCTCATTGCGGTAGAAGCAGCAGGAAAAGGAATCGATACTGGTGAAAGTGCTGCAACTTCCGTTTTAGGAAAAGTAGGCATTATCCACGGTTGTAAAACCTTATTGATGCAAACTGATGACGGACAGATCACAGAGCCTTATTCCATTTCCGCTGGTTTGGATTACCCAGGTGTTGGCCCTATGCATGCACATTTATGCAAATCTGGTCGCGGAGAGTTTATTTCCATTACTGATGATGAAGCCATGCAAGCTGGATTAATGCTGACAAAACTGGAAGGCATTATTCCCGCAATAGAATCATCACACGCATTTGCTATTTTTGAAAACAGAAAATTTAATCCAGATGATGTAGTGGTGGTGAGTTTATCAGGTCGTGGAGACAAAGATTTGCAGAACTATATTGATTATTTTAAACTATAATTGTTGTTATTCCCGCTTACGTAGGAATGACAAAAAAAGATACGAATGAACAGAATACAAAATAAACTTCAAGAAAATAAAAAGCTGTTATCCATATATTTTACAGCAGGATATCCCAACCTAAATGACACCGTAAAAGTCATTCAAGACTTGGAGAAAAATGGTGTGGATATGATTGAGATTGGATTGCCTTTCAGTGATCCATTGGCAGATGGTCCTACCATACAAGAAAGTTCCACTACTGCTTTAAAAAATGGAATGAACTCAAAATTGTTGTTTCAGCAGTTAAAGGATATTCGAAAATCGGTTTCTATTCCTTTAATCATAATGGGGTACTTTAATCCCATGTTTCAATATGGCATGGAAGCTTTTTGTGAAAAATGTGAAGAGATTGGGGTTGACGGACTTATTATTCCTGACCTCCCTTTAGATGTATATCAAGAAGATTATGAGCATATTTTTAAAAAATATGGACTCACCAATGTATTTTTAATTACACCCCAGACAAGTGATGCGCGTATCCGTCAAATTGATGAAGCTTCTGATAGTTTTATCTATATGGTAAGTTCTGCCAGTACCACAGGTGCAAAAAAAGGTTTTGGAGCAGAGCAGCAAGAATACTTTGATCGGATTGCTTCTTTACAACTTACAAATTCACAAATTGTGGGTTTTGGCATTAGCAACTCGGACACATTTCAGCAAGCAACTTCAAACGCAAAAGGAGCCATTATAGGTTCTGCGTTTGTTAACCATTTAACCAAAAATGGTGTGACAAAAATTGATGAATTTGTAAAAGAAATAAGAGTATAATTATGGACATTATTAATAACTGGAAAATAGTCATTCTTCTTTGCTTAACATTGGGACTTGCTCCCTTTTTTCCTGAACCACATATATGGGGCAAGCTAAAATGGATTGCTGGTGGAGCTATTGGAATGAAACCTATGGATTGGTTTGATGTACTTTTACATGGCTTCCCCTATGTTCTTTTGATTCGGAAATTGGTATTATCATTTAAAAAATAGAGTTACTAAAGAATCGTTGTTCAAATGCAATATTACATATTCATACTTTTTTTACAGAAATTCAAATATTTCTTTACCTTAGATTATCAAAAAAGTCCAATGAAAAAAATAACTTTCCTCCTATTCCTTTTTATAAATTGCTTTATTTATGCTCAGGATTCTGTTCAATTAAAATCCCAAGTACGTCACACTATTGATGAACTACGAGATTTTGTTTCTATTCCAAATGATGCTTTAGATCATGCGGATATCAATCGGAATCTTACATGGCTTACCCAAAAATTTAATAAAAGAGGGTTTAACACCTCTGTCTTGCCCACTGAAGGGGAATCCTTATTTTTTGCCTCCCTTCCCATGGAGGATGATAAACCAACCATACTTTTCTATATGCACTTTGATGGGCAATCAATAGACCCAAGTAAATGGAACCAATCCAATCCCTATAAAGTAGAATTAAAAGCTGCAGATGGTGATAATTGGAAAACATTACCATTTTCAGCATTGGATGCAGATATTGATTATGATTTGCGACTGTTCGGGCGTTCTACATCAGATGACAAAGGACCTATTGTAATGTTTCTCAATGCCATAGATTTATTAAAGAAAAACAATCAAACTGTTCCCTTTAATGTAAAAGTGATATTAGATAGTGAGGAGGAAAAAAGTAGCAAGCCACTACCTAAAGCGGTAAAAGAATATAGAGAACTATTAGAAGCAGATTTTTTAGTCATCAATGATGGTCCCGTACATATTTCTGGTAAACCTACTATTGTGTATGGCTGCAGAGGAATTACCACGCTATCGTTAACTACTCATGGCCCTGTAAAACCCCAACATAGTGGACATTATGGAAATTATGCTCCAAATCCAGGATTTCAATTGGCACAAGTACTGGCAAGTATGAAAGATGAAGATGGCAGAGTGCTTATTCCAGGATATTATAACGGCATTACTTTAGGTGAAAACACTTTGTCCATTTTAAAAAGTGTTCCAGATGATGAGACTTCTATAAAAAATCACCTTCAAATAAAAACAGCTGAAAAAGTAGGCGGGTTTTACCAAGAGTCACTACAGTACCCTTCTTTAAACATTAGAGGCCTAGGTTCTGGCTGGATTGGTAAAAAATCCCGCACCATTGTACCAGAAAGTGCAACTGCAGAAATTGACATTCGTTTGGTACCAGAAACCAATGGCACCCGATTAAAAAATTTGGTGAAGAAGCATATTGAAAACCAAGGTTTTTATATTGTTGACAGCATCCCCACCAAAGCAGAACGTTTGGACCATGATAAAATAATGACCATTACTGAAGGAAGTGTGACCGATGCTTTTAGAACTGATTTAAACAATCCATATGGTCAATTCTTAAAAGATATTTTAAATACCACTTTTAACCAAGATGTGGTGCAGATACGTATAATGGGCGGTACAGTGCCAATTGCTTCATTCATCAACGAATTAAAAATTCCTGCTTTTATTATCCCAATGGTCAACCCTGACAATAACCAGCACAGTCCCAATGAAAACCTTAAAATTGGTCAGATTGCTTATGGCATTAAAGCATTTTACGGAATTCTAAGTACAGAAATGAAGTAAATAATTTTAGGGAAAGTAGATAAGGCATTATTAAAAAACTCAAATATTTATATTTCGTCCCAATTCAAAGTACCAAGAAGGGTTTTAACTCCCCAGTGGGGCTAAAATTCATAAATTTTAGCTCATCATAATATTTTCCTATCGCATATTTCATGATATTCCTTACATTTAAGAAATGAATAATATTTCTTAACAATTCTGTTATAGTCGTATTCATTTACGAAACCAAAAACAAACCTAATTATGAGTAAACCAAAATCCAAACAATTGGGTAAATCATCCCGGAGGTCATTCATTAAAAAAGGAGCCATGGCTTCCTCAATTCTTCTTGTACCACGGCATGTACTTGGCGGTGTTGGTTATACCGCACCAAGTGATCGTTTACATTTAGCCGCTATTGGTGCAGGCGGCAAAGGTAAAAGTGATATCCTTAATGCTTCTGTAAATGGCAGAGAAAGAGTGGTTGCACTGTGTGATGTAGATTTCTCTGGAACAGCAAAAGGTTCTATTGAAAACTTCCCCAAGGCAAAACTATTTGATGATTATAGAAGAATGTTAGATAAGGTGAAGCATATAGATGCGGTTACAATTTCAACCCCTGATCATATTCATGGCCCTGCTGCTATCTATGCAATGGAGCGTGGAATACATGTGTATGTCCAAAAACCCATGACCCACAATATACGGGAGGCACGTTTACTTACCGAAATGGCTAGAGAGAAAAAGATTGTAACACAAATGGGAAACCAAGGAGGATCCAACCCGCTTTTGGGTATGGTTCAAAAATGGGTAGACTCTGGTGTGTTGGGTAAAATTTCCAAAGTACAGGTTTGGACAAATAGACCAGTATGGCCACAAGGTGGTGTTATGCCACAACCAGATGAAAGCCTAAAGCCAAAAGACCTGAACTGGAATCTATGGATGGGTCCTAATGAATACAAACCCTATACGCCCAATTTGCATCCATTTAGTTGGAGAGGTTGGTGGGATTATGGAACAGGAGCACTTGGTGATGTAGGCTGTCATCTTATAGACATCCCTTTTAGAACATTAGGGTTAAAGTATCCTACCGATGCAGAATGCAGTGTAGGTTCTGTATTTTCACAAATGTGGAGCCCAGATTATAATCCAGAAGGCTGTCCTGCTTCTTCATTCATTACTTTACATTTTGGAGCTACGGACAAGAGTAAATCTCCAATAGAAATGACATGGAGTGATGGTGGAATACGACCTTCTCATCCAGATATTATTCCTGCTGACGATGATATAGGTGGAAAAAATAGTAGCAATGGAGTGTTGATTATTGGCGAGAAAGGTATCATTTCCACAAATATCAATGATAGTTCTCCATTGATGCCCAAACTTTATCTTAACGATGGTACAACGGATTTTGGCCCTGAAACAGAAGTAAGCGATGAGCCAGAATACGGTCACCAACGCAAATGGGTAGATGCTTGTAAAGCAGGTTTTAACAGTACTGAACATCTTGGACTAACATCTTCTTTTGATTATGCCGGACCTATGACAGAAACGGTTTTAATGGGCAACCTTGCTATCCGCAGTTATATGCTCAGAAGAGAGAACAGTGATGGAAACATGGAGTTTTACGCCCGTAAAAAATTATTATGGGACGGGGAAAATATGAGAATCACCAATCAAGAAGAAGCAAATCAATTTGTGACCAGAACGTATAGAGAAGGTTGGAAAATATAATGATTTAAGATAACAGGTCTTATCCATTTACCATATTTTAATACAATCCAAAACTCAAGTATTCATTGGGCTTTGGATTTTTTTTGAAACAATAAGTAAGAATATCTAAAGCTCCAACTGCATCAATGAAGCACTAAAAAGGGTCTCTAACACTAGTGAAAAATGGTATTTAGAAGAAAAGAAATTGGTTTTGAAAAACAATACTTTATCATAAAACCAGCCAAGCTTTGTACCGGCATTCAAAATCATCCAAATCTTGCTCCACCATTGAAAGATAAAAATGGAAATCCAATCAGATATAATTTTACAGATAGTGAAAAATCTGCTTTAGTTGCATTTTTAAATACGCTAACTGATGAAAAATATAGTAATCCCTTTAAATAAGAAATACGGTTCTTCTTCTATCAGTAAGTAAACACATTACAAGAAACACCTTTTACTAAACTGCTCAATATGTTGACTTTATCATAAATTTAACCGAACTTCGGTCTTAAACATTAAAGAGTAATCCGTACAAAATTTGTAAAGTTTTAAACAACTTTTAGCTTTGACACCGAACGTAATTTGGTATGACAAAAGAATAATGAAACATTATACTTTAAAAACTAAGTGATGGAATTAAAAGATTTAAAATCAAAAGTTGAAAAAATCATTATTGATTTAAAGGATAATGGAAAATACCCAAAAGAAAATAATCTCATTGATTATAAAATGGAGCTTTCCATTAAAGCTGGTGACAACCACGTGGATACTTTTATGAAAAATTTTTCAAAGGATATTATTTCATTCTCTAATGCGGATGGCGGAATCATTTTAATTGGAATTAAAGAAAATAAAACTACTGGTATTCATGAAGATTTAGGTTTAAATCAAAATAACCTTGACATTTTAAGTAAATTGGATTTGAATGATATTAGTCAAAAATTTGTCAAAGTAATAAAAACTGGAGTATCTATTGATTTACAACAATTTCAAATTAGTACAAGAAAATTCTATTACCTAATAATTCAAAAAAGTAATGACACTCTTGTCCCAACTAATGATTTTACCGATTATAAAATAACTAAAGGTTCGATTTATTACAGAGCTTCAGGAAAAACAGAGCAAGCCAATAGTTCCACCTCCGAATTTAATCGTTTTTTACAAATAAAAGCAAATGAAAAAAGTAAAGAATTTATGGAAATTTGGTCAAAATTATTGCCAGAAATGGTTGACATAAATCCACGAGAAGTCTTAATACTAAATCCAATTCAAAATAAGGTTTATGGTTTCAACAATAAAGACAAGAAATTGTCTGGTGGGAGTATTGAAATAGAAAAAACAGATAACGGTGTTTTTAATATTATCCTAAATGCAATAAACGCTGGTGAAATTGGAAAAATCACAGATGATGAAGGTAAACCAATATATAAATTAGTAGGTGAATTTCACAAAAATCGTGAGCATATAATAATGAATAGTTTAGGGAAAGCTGTAAAGGGTTCTGCAAAATATAAATTCACAAACCAACAATTAAAAATAGTTATTCAGCATTTAGGCTGGACGGATAGTGAAAATTTTTCAGTTGTAAATCCACCCGATGGAACTGTAATTTCAAAATATAATAAATTTCTTTGGGTCGAGACAATGGACGAAATTTCTGGTAGAAAAAAAGTTCACTTCTCGCCTTCTGCAATCCCCGAATTGACAAAAATAATTAACAATGATAAATTCCATATGAATTTATTTAATAAAATGCTAGCTTTGAAATAACTATCTCCAACAGCATATAAAACCGATAAATAAACTAAAAAAACTCCATATACTGCATCACCCTAAAATCTACAGTATTAAAATCAGAATTTTTGCTTTTTAGTTCTTTATAGGCCTGTAAACTTCCCACTGCCCTATTGGCCGCTCCTGAAGGTGCTGTTAGGGATACGGTTTTGATGGTACGCTCCCTTCGACTGCGCTCAGGGTGACAAGGAAGAACAAATTGATGGATACGTGGCACCACACCTGAAACCACTTCCAGTTTTAATCCATATTCTTTTAAGTGTTTTCTAAAAAAATATTCTGGCCCATTTTTACTATTGCCACCAGTGAACAAAAGCGTGTCCACATTTTTATACTGCTGTAAATACCCAATCAAATCTCTGAGTTTTACATTTTCCATGCCCAGATCAGATGCATCAATTTTTGAACGTTCAGCACTTGCAACGATATCACACACCCCTATTTTCCTCTTCAACAAAAAGGCCTTTCGTTGCTGGGCGGCCTCACTTGTGGTTTCGTATTTTAGATTTAAATCAAAAATTTTATTGAGAATGGGCCATAACTGCCCGTTTCTGCTTCCATAGCAAAAATCCACATCATCTTCTTTTAACATTCCCGTTGTAAATCTAGGCGGGGGTAACGTACCCACAATCAGTTTTGTGGCTTCTTTAAAAAGAAAAGGCTTATATGGATGTGTATGTAAAAACACTAGGAAAGTGTTGTTAATATTTCTTTGGCTTTTTTAATTACAATTCGGTTTGTTCTTAAACCTTGTTTGGACATGCGCTCCGACTCATCAACTATCTCTTGCAATACAGTTTTAGCTTCTTTTGGCTTTTTATTTCTTATGTAGAATTGCCCCAAGACCAATCTTTCTTGATATCTACTAAATGGAGCATCAAACTGAACAAGTTGTTCTTCAGCTAACTCTATATTACCGATTTTCTCTAATGCCAAACCATACAAAAACGAGTCTTTAGATTTTTTAAACTTAGTATTATCCTTGATTTTTTCGGCATATTCTATTGCCTTATCAAATTGAGAGGAAAAATAATACGCATTTACCAACTTAGAAATAACATAAAAATCATTCTTAAAAACATCTTTTAGGGATGCTTCATAATTTTCAATGGCCTTGTCATACATTTCAGACTCCAAATACCCATCTGCCAATGCTACTTGGTTTTTAAAAGTTTCAGAAAACTTAAACTTCTTTTCCAAATCGGTTATTCTTTTAGAAGGATTAATTACAGCAGTAACATTGTCTTGAACTTTATCAATATCTATATCTCCCTTTCTATATACCTTCATAAAAAGATATGCCAAACACCCTATTAAAGGAAGAAAGATAATTCCCAAAATCCAGTAATACTCATTTTTGTGAGTAAAAGAATGGTAAATACAATACCCTTGAAGGGCTATAATAAAATAGAAATACATAAACAACTTGTATTATTTAAAGCAATCTGCTTGTTATTTCAACACCACTATTAAATCATCAGAATTTACAAGAGATCCATCATTTAACTGTATGGTGGCCACAACACCTTCTTCTGTAGCGGTTACCGTGGTTTCCATTTTCATGGCCTCTATGACAAACAAAGGTTGGTTCTTCTTTACTTCTTGACCCTTTTTTACTAATACACTGGATAACAATCCTTGTAACGGTGCTCCAATATGTTTAGGGTTTGAGGAATCTGCTTTCTTGTTTTCAATCTTTTCTACCTTAATGGATCTGTCTTTTACCAATACATTTCTCCACTGCCCATTGACCTTAAAGAATATGCTTACATTACCAGCATCATCTGGTTCACCAATGAGCATTAAGGAAACTAGCACATTTTTTCCACGATCCAACTCAACCATGATTTCTTCTCCTATTTCCATTCCGTACAAGAAACTCTTGGTAGGAATGTTCATTACATTACCATATTTTACATGGTGATTGTAAGCATCTGTAAATACTTTTGGATAGAGTTTATAGGATAAATAATCCGTGATAAGCAATTCTCTGCCCATTCCTTTACTAAACTTTCGTTTAAAGGATTTAAATTCTTTGTCAAAATCTATGGGCTTTAGATGCGCATTGGGTCTATTTGTATATGGTTTTTGATCCTTTAAAATGATTTTCTGAAGTTTCTTGGGGAAGCCACCAACAGGCTGTCCAAGATCTCCCTTAAAGAAACTGATTACTGATTGTGGAAAAGAAATGGTATCTCCCTTTTCCATTACATCTTCCACAGTAAGGTCATTACTGATCATATACTGCGCCATGTCTCCCACTACTTTGGAGCTTGGGGTAACTTTTACAATATCGCCAAAAAGTTCATTGACCTCTCCGTACATTTTGGTAATTGCCGGGAATTTATCTTCTAATCCCAAAGCAATGGCCTGCCCTTTTAAATTGGAATATTGCCCGCCTGGTATCTCATGCTTGTACACTTCTCCCGTTCCAGATTTTAATCCAGACTCAAACGTATAGTAATAACTTCTTACTGTCTCCCAGTAATTGGAATATTCGGCCAGTTTATCTGTGTTGAATGTGTTTTCACGCTCATTGAACCTCAACATTTCCACAACTGAATTAAAGTTGGGCTGTGATGTTAGTCCAGACAAGCCACCCAAAGCAACATCAACTACATCCACACCAGCTTCAACAGCTTTTAAATACATGGCTGCCTGTATGGAAGATGTATCATGTGTATGTAAATGAATAGGAATATTGATTTCAGATTTTAAAGCAGAAATCAACTCAAAAGCAGCATCTGGTTTTAACAAACCTGCCATATCTTTTACCCCTAATATATGCGCTCCTGCATTTTCTATATCCTTTGCAAGCTGTACATAATATTTTAAATTGTATTTAGTTTTGCCTGGATCTAGTATATCTCCTGTATAACAGATTGAACCTTCTGCCAACCCTTGGGTTCTGTTACGCACATGTTCTATACATGGTGCAATAGATTTCATCCAGTTCAAGGAATCAAATATTCTAAAAACATCTATCCCTGTTTCCCAAGATTGCTCTACAAATTTCTCGATCAGATTATCTGGATATGCGGTATACCCTACCCCATTAGAACCTCTTATCAGCATTTGCAACAGCACATTGGGCATCGCTTTTCTTAACAATGCTAAACGTTCCCATGGATTTTCTTGCAAGAACCTAAGGCATACATCAAAAGTAGCACCTCCCCAAACTTCCATACTAAATGTTTCTGGGTGGTTCTTGGCATAGCCCTCGGCCACTTTTAACATATCTATGGTACGCATACGGGTGGCCAACAAACTTTGATGGGCATCCCGCATTGTGGTATCTGTAAAATGTACTTTTTTTTCATTCTTTAACCAGTCTGCAAATTTCTCTGGACCCAATTTCGTCAATAAATCCTTTGTGCCTTTTGGATAAGCTTCATTTTTGGGGAACGAAGGAATAATTGGTTTGGAGAATATACGTGAAGGGTCTTTCTTTTTTACATCGGGATTACCATTTACAATTGTTTCCCCTAAAAAATCGACCAATTTATTGGCTCGGTTTCTTGGTTCCACAAATTCAAACAAAGAAGGTTCATTCTTTATAAAGTTTACGGTCACCTTACCCTCACGAAAAGTAGGGTGCTTTAAAATATTGTCCAAAAAGGCCATATTGGTATCCACTCCACGAATACGGAACTCTGCCAATGCTCTTCTCATTTTTCTACAAGAACCGTTCAAAGTCCTACTTAAAGCAGAAACTTTTACCAACATAGAATCAAAAAATGGAGAAATATTCACTCCTTGATAAATACTACCGGCATCCAAACGAATACCTTGTCCAGAAGCACTTCTATAAGTGGTAACTACACCATAATCTGGTTTAAAATCATTTGCAGGGTTTTCTGTGGTAATTCTACATTGTAGGGCAAAGCCGGTTATAGTCACAGACTCTTGACTATAAATTTTTATTTGTTCATCTGACAGTTTATAACCCCCTGCTATAAAAAGTTGCGCTTTTACCAAATCCCTATTGGTAATCATTTCGGTCACTGTATGCTCTACCTGTATACGAGGGTTTACTTCAATAAAATAAATGCTTCCATCATCATCTACCAAAAATTCTACCGTACCTATATTATTATAATCCACCGCCTTACAAATATCAATGGCATACTTGTACAGGCTGTCTTTGGTCTCTTGCGGAAGCCCAAAAGATGGGGCAAACTCAATTACTTTTTGATAACGTCTCTGCACAGAACAGTCTCTTTCAAACAAATGGACAATATTGCCATGGGTATCCGCAACTATCTGTATTTCTATATGTTTTGGGTTCTCAACAAATTTTTCCAAGAACATGGTATCGTCACCAAAAGCATTCAAAGATTCCCTTCTGGCTTCAGGAAAAGCTTTTTTAAGCTCAGCATCTGTTCTTATGACACGCATTCCACGCCCACCACCACCCGAGGCAGCTTTCAACATAATGGGGTATCCGATTATTTTGGCTTCAGATAGTGCAATTTTTACATCTGTAAGGGCTTTTTCACTACTCTGTATTACAGGAATATTATTGGCCACAGCTACATCTTTAGCCATAATTTTATCTCCTAAAGCTTTTAGAACAGAAACTTTTGGGCCAATAAAAATAATTCCATTGTCTTCACATTTTTGGGCGAATTCCGCATTCTCTGAAAGAAATCCGTACCCAGGGTGAATAGCATCCACACCATTCTCCTTTGCCACTTTAATAATGACATCAATATTTAAATATGGTTTTAAAGGCTCATTATCCTCCCCTATTTGGTAACATTCATCAGCTTTGTAACGGTGTAGGGAATAACGGTCTTCATAGGTATAAATACCTACAGTTTTGATTCCTACTTCAACACAAGCTCTAAAAATTCTTATGGCAATCTCTCCTCTGTTTGCTACTAAAACCTTTTTGATTTTCATCTATATTCCGTATTAAAACACGCCTTATAATTTAGGCATACCAAGCCTGCAAAATTACTGCTTTTGGGCATGTTTAGCAATATATGAAACAAATATATATGAGGAATTTTGTTACAATTTGATATTATTGAAAAGGATCTTTCAATAGTTGTTTTCTAAATTGAAACTTGCAATAAAAAAATTGATTTTTAAAAGTCGATGACAAAGTTTAAAAGGACATTTCCTTCTTCATCAACATCCAGCTCATAGGTGTAAAAACCCAATGTTAAAGGTGTTTCACCAACAAAGTCAATAGGCTGTAACGTAAAAGTTTCTGTGCCAGATTCTATTCTTATAAAGTTATACCTGTAAGCAGTTTCATATTCTAAATACTCTGAAAAATCATCCGAAGCCACATTTTCATGTATCATTTCATCACCGCCAACTTGGACCATATCAAAAACGAGGTCACTTACATTTTTGATTCTGATATTTGCCAATTCAACATCATCGTCCCTATCCGTGCATCCAATATTGGACAATGCTAAAACAAATGATAAGATTAAAACCGTTTTTTTCATCAGAACTATTTTTAAGAAGATGCTATATACCAATAACGGTTGCTTTTTGTAATTATTCTATCTCACAAAAACAGGCTGGTTTTCCCTTAATGTATGTTCTTTACTGTAGCTATATTCATCGGTATCAAAACCTTTAATATCTTCCAAAGTCTGGGCATTGGTATCCAGAATATAGCGCACCATGGAACCACGTGCTTTTTTTGCAAAAAAGCTGATGATTTTTAGCTTATCATTCTTCCAATCTTTAAAAATGGGAGTAATTACAGGGACTTTAAGGACTTTTACATCTATGGCATTAAAATATTCATTGCTTGCCAAATTGATGAACAGCTCACCATCCTCCAATTCTGAGTTCAATTGTTGGGTAAGGTCTTTTTTCCAAAATTCATACAAGTTTTTTTTTCTCCCCACTTTTAGATGAGAGCCCATTTCCAAACGGTACGGCTGCATTAAATCCAACGGTTTTAAAACACCATATAACCCTGATAATATTCTAAGGGCATCTTGTAATTGTGCTAATTTATTTTCAGGAATTGAATAGGCATCCAATCCTTGGTACACATCCCCATTAAAGGCATACACTGCTGGTCTAGCATTTTCTGAAGTAAAAGGTGTTGAAAAATCTTGATTTCTTTGCCAATTTAATTCTGCCAGATTATTAGAAATACTCATTAACTCTGACAATGCCTTGGGCTTTTTCTTTGCCAGAATCTTATTCAATTTTACTGCACGTTCCAAGAAATGAGGCTGCGTAAACTGTGCAGTGGGCAATGGACTTTCAAAATTCAATGATTTTGCTGGAGATATTACAATTTTCATTTTCAGCTATACTTTTTTAATGTAAGATAAAAGTAATTGCTTTTTTGGAATATATCTGCCTTACAAAAGAAGTGTTTTCTATAATTCTATTGATAAACTCTATTTTTAGGATTGATGCTTGGAATATCCTCTCCATTTTTCAATACAATTTGCCATATCCTCAGGTATTTCTGTATCAAAACGCATCATTTCTTTTGTAATAGGATGCACAAATCCCAATGTTTTTGCATGTAGTGCCTGTCTTGGCAAAATCTTAAATGTATTGTCCACAAACTGTTTGTATTTAGTGAATGTAGTGCCTTTTAAAGCCTTATCTCCCCCATACCGTTCGTCATTGAACAAGGTGTGCCCAATATATTTTAAATGCACCCGTATTTGATGTGTTCTACCTGTTTCAAGTTTACAGGACACCAAAGTAACATACCCTAATCTTTCCAATACTTTGTAATGGGTTACCGCCTCTTTTCCATGGTCACCTTCAGGAAAAACATGCATTTGCAATCTGTTTTTAGGATGTCTGGCCAAATGCCCTTCTATTGTACCACTATCATTTTCCATATCCCCCCAAACAAGTGCCACATACTCTCTTTCTGTAGTTTTATCAAAGAATTGTTTTGATAAATGGGTCATTGCCCGCTCCGTTTTAGCAACCACCAAAAGACCAGATGTATCTTTATCTATCCTGTGCACCAGACCTGGGCGCTCATTACTGTTTACAGGTAAATTTTCTATATGGTACACCAACGCATTAATCAACGTACCAGAGTAATTCCCATGCCCTGGATGCACCACCATCCCAGCTGGTTTGTTCACTACCAACAATACATCATCTTCATAAACGATATCCAAAGGAATATTCTCCGGAACCAATAAAAACTCATAGGGAGGGTGCTCAAACATTACTTTTACCTCATCATCTGGTCTTACCTTATAGTTTTGTTTTACAACAGCATCATTTACCCAAATATGGCCATCTTTAGCCGCTTTTTGAATTTTGTTTCTAGTGGCATTTTCAATGAAGTTCATTAAAAATTTATCTACCCGTAATGGTTCTTGCCCTTTAGAAGCAACAAACCTATGATGTTCAAAAAGCTCATTATCATTAAGCTCTTGATTTTCTTCTAGTCCCATAAATTTTATTCGGAATCAGCTTTTATGCGTGCCCTATTTGGAATGGTACCATTACCACAAATAAGTTCAATTTTGGAAGTCTTGGGCAGTTTGTCTCCTGGACTTATATTCTTACCCTTATATTTAATATAGTATACCATATCCTTGCCCAATTCATCAATATAAGTAATTCTTTGCACATCTAAACCAACAGCCTTGAGCATAGAAGATGCATTACGCTGTGTTACTTGTATTATTTTGGGCACAGTTACTTTTTTATATCCAGAAGGGTTTACGGTAATATAAATTTTTCTATTTTCTTTTACTTTGTTTCCTGTAGACGGTGTTTGCTCAATAATTGAAAATCTTGGGTAACTAGGGTCATAATTGGCAGAATCTACCACCTCATACCTAAGGCTGGCCTCTTCCAATACTTTCCTCATATCCATAACAGAAAGTTTGGACAAGTTAGGAACGGCAACAAATTCATTATGATTAGTAGAGCTTTTTAGCCAATTTAATGCTAAGAACACCAAAATAATCAATGCCAAAAGGGCTAAACCCAACTGTATTAGGAAAGTTCTACTTCTTAAAAAGTTAAAAAAATTCTTCATTTATAGATGTATTAATGGCAAATATAGCAAACCCAATGCTTTTTTCTTTATTATAAATACGTGATATTTGTTCAATCAGATTATACATTCCTATTGAATATGAAAAAAAATGTAGCCATTATAATGGGCGGTTACTCCAGCGAGCACAAAATATCATTAAAAAGTGGCAATGTAGTCTTCGATTATTTAGATAAAAAGACGTTTAATGCTTATCGCATTCACATTTTTAAAGACAAATGGGTCTATATTGATCAAAACGAGTCTGAACACCCAGTAAACCGAAATGATTTTTCAATTGAAATTAAAGGTGTAAAATTGACTTTTGACTGTGTTTTTAATGCCATACACGGTACTCCAGGAGAGGATGGTCTTATGCAGGCATATTTTGAATTAATTGGATTACCGCAAACTTCTTGCGATTATTACCAAGCTGCACTAACGTTTAACAAAAGAGATTTATTGAGCACATTAAAACCTTACGGAATAAAATCTGCTGAATCTTATTTTTTAAACCTTGGCGATGAAATTGATGTCGACAAAATTATAAAAAAGGTTGGTCTACCTTGTTTTGTAAAGGCAAATAAAGCTGGTAGCAGTTTTGGCATTTCTAAAGTATATAAAAAAGAAAACTTGGGCATTGCCATTGATAATGCCTTTAAAGAGGATGATGAAATTATCATTGAAGCCTTTCTTGAAGGTACAGAGGTCTCAGTAGGTGTAATTACATTTAAAGGGGAAACCAAAGTTTTACCCATTACAGAGATAGTTACAGAAAATGACTTTTTTGACTATGAGGCTAAATACGAAGGGAAATCTACTGAAATAACCCCAGCTAGAATATCCAAAGAACAGGAAAAGAAAGTATCTGAAGTGGCCAAACAAGCATATGAAGTGTTAAAAATGAAAGGGTATTCCAGAAGTGAATTTATTTTTATTGATGATGAACCTTTTATGTTAGAAATGAATACCACACCAGGATTAACAACTGAAAGCATTCTGCCCCAACAGGCGAAGGAAGCGGGAATAAGCCTTTCTCAATTATTTGGAAGTGCCATCGACGAAGCCTTAAAGGAAAAATAAGTAACTTTAAATCACATAATACCGCAAATAAATGAAACGCGCCATATTTCCAGGTTCTTTTGACCCTCTTACATTAGGTCACTATGATATTATTAAAAGAGGCATAACGCTATTTGATGAACTTATTATAGCTGTGGGAATCAATGCTGATAAGAAGTACATGTTTTCATTGGATGAACGCAAAAAGTTTATTATTGAGGCTTTTAAAGATGAGCCAAAAATAAAAGTTCAGACTTATCAAGGGCTTACAGTTGATTTTTGTAAAAAGGTAAATGCAGATTTTATTCTTAGAGGATTAAGAAATCCAGGGGATTTTGAATTTGAAAAAGCAATTGCCCATACCAATAGAAAACTTTCCGAAATAGAAACCGTATTTCTACTTACCTCTTCTGGAAAATCTTATATAAGTTCTTCTATTGTTAGGGATGTTATTAGAAATGGTGGTGATTATACAGGATTGGTTCCCGATACCGTAATCGTTAAATAAGTCTACTCTCTTTTAAATTATTCTGTAAAATGGCTTGGAGCCTATATTTTTTCTTGTAAATATTTTAATCCACAAAGAACATTTTAAGAAAAAAGAAGTCGAAAATTGACATTAAAACTGGGGCTATAGTCCTTTTTCTTAAAAAACACAATTCTTTCCATTTTCGCATATTTCATTCATTAACACAGCACATTAGCCTAATTTTATAGAGAACACAACAGTTTTTGGGCAATTCACAACAATCTCATCTAAAAATGCCCAAATCAATATATATTAGTGGGAAAATTCAGTCAAATTTTGAAAAGCAAAAAAATATTGTCCCAAAGTTATTTAATAAAGCAGCTGCCAAAGGCAACCGTATTTATTGATGCAAAATTGGATGTTGTCCATGTTTCTGACAAGTGGATAAGTTATTTTAATTATTCAAAAATTGATTTAATAGGTAAAAATATATTCCAATTATTTGATTCTGTAAGCAAAGAATGGCATCAAGTCATAGAAGACTGTCTTCTAGGAAAATCAAGTGATTCTGGTATAGAAATGTATACTGATATAGCAAATAACAAAAAATGGTTTGAGTGGGTAAATATTCCTTGGTATGATGAAAGTGAAAACATTATAGGAGTCATAGTCCAGACAGAAGACATCACCCAAAAAGTACTAAATGAGCTTAAATTCAATAAAATGGAAATTTTATTGAGGGAGAAGTCAAAAATTGCTAAAATTGGAAGCTGGGAATATAATATAGTTACAGATGAATTGACTTGGGACAACATGACCAAAATTATTCATGAGGTGCCAATGGATTATATTCCAGATATTGAATCCAGTTTTAATTTTTACCAAAAAGGTTATAGCAGAAATGCTATTTCCATGGCACAGTTCAATGCCTCCAATCAAGGTGCTTCTTGGAATGAAAAAATAGAAATAATAACGGCTAAAGGAAATAAAACATGGGTGATTGCCGCAGGAAAACCCATATTTATAAAAGGAGAATATGTAGGTCTTATAGGTACATATCAAGATATTAGCGATCAAGTACAATCAGAGATAAAAACAAGTGAAAGAAAACATCTTTTAAGAACATTGATAGATAATTTACCTCTGAATGTCTATATAAAAGACTTGGAGTCAAGGAAAATATTGGTCAATAAATCCGAAGTTGAATTTTCTGGATTTGAAAATGAAGAAGACCTACTTGGTAAAGATGATTTTGTATATTTAGATGAGGCCAGTGCAAGAATGTGCCGTGAAGAAGACTTATCTGTAATGAAATCTTTAAAACCACTATTGGATAAAGAAGATATCATTATAAGAAAAGATGGAAAAGCCTTTACTTTTTTAACTTCTAAAATTCCTCTAATAGGAGAAGAAGGCAACGTTACTGGGCTTATAGGCTTTAGTTTGGATATATCCAATCTTAAACAAAAGGAAGAAGAGCTTAGGAATTTAATCAATGTAACCTCATTGCAAAATAAAAAACTTATTGATTTCGCCCATATTATATCACATAATTTAAGGTCGCATACAGCAAATTTCTCAATGCTTTTAAAGTTTCTTGTAAATGAGAAAAAAGAAAAAGAAAGAGAAAAAATTATAACCATGTTGGTTAATGCTTCAGATAATCTATTGGAGACATTAGGAAATTTAAATGATGTAATAACCATAAATACCAATACAGTTCTAAAAAAGAAATCTATAAGAGTTAATGATAAAATAGAGATTGTAAACAACAAGCTAAAAACATTTCTAAAAAACAATAATGCAAAAATTAAAAATAAAATATCAAATAATATTTATTTAACTACAGTACCATCTTATATGGAAAGTATTTTAATGAATTTTATTACAAATGCCGTTAAGTACAAACACCCTGAAAGAGATCCTATAATTACATTGTCTGTTGAAAAAAACATTGATTACACTATATTAAATATAGAGGATAATGGAATTGGAATTGATTTAAAAAAATATGGCGATAAGCTATTTGGAATGTATAAGACCTTTCATAATAATGATGATGCAAAAGGCATTGGCTTATATATTACTAAAAACCAAATAGAAGCAATGAACGGAAAAATAATTACCAGCAGCGAAGTAGGCAAGGGAACTATTTTTAATATATATTTTAATGAAAAAAATTAATGCAATATGTATCATTGATGATGACACTATTACAGTATTTGGAATAAAAAAAATGCTGAGCATGGTCATTTCGTGCAATAACATAAGTACCTATATTAATGGTAAAGCTGCTATTGATGGTCTTAAAAATGCTGTACTGAACAATGAAATCATTCCTGATGTGATATTCTTGGACATTAATATGCCCATAATGGATGGGTGGCAGTTTTTAGAAGAATTCATTTCCATTCCAATGAAAAAAAAGATAAGAATAAACATCATCACCTCATCTATAGACCCTCTAGACATAAAAAAAGCCAAAATGTATAAATCAATGTCCCACCATACTATAGTGTTTAACAATAAACCCATTACAAAAAATGTTATTGCAGAAATAACAAAGGCCGCTTAACTTAAGAAGTTCAATATTTTGTTTATTTTTGAAATTGGCAACTAGTTTACCAACAACTGATTACCAATACAAAAAATACAGACAAATGAAACTTTTTTTGCTATTCACATTTCTATTTATTTTTCTTTCTTGTGAAGAAAAAGAGGAAGATGCAGTAGTTGATTTTCAAACCCATTTTGAGTTTTCTAAAGGGATGGAAACAGCCACATACAATCAAGTAATAGATTTCTACATAGAACTTGCCAAAGAGTTTCCTGAAATAAACATACAGACCATAGGTGAAACCGATAGTGGTTTCCCTTTGCACATAGTTACTTATAATCCAAAAGGTGATTTTAACTTTCAAAAAATACGGGAGAACAGAACCATAATCCTTATCAACAATGGTATTCATCCAGGAGAAAGTGATGGTATAGACGCTACAATGCTTCTGTACAGGGATTTGGCCATTGAAAAAATAAATACTCCAAAAAACACTGTTTTAGTTACCATTCCTATTTATAATATTGGTGGAGCACTAAATAGAAATTCCACCACAAGAACCAACCAAAATGGGCCAATATCCTATGGTTTCCGTGGAAATACCCAAAATTATGACCTAAACAGGGATTTCATTAAAACCGATACCAAAAACGCCAGAACATTTGCAAACATATTTCATTTAGTCCAACCAGACATCTTTATAGATAACCATGTAAGCAATGGTGCAGATTACCAATATGTTTTAACCCACCTTTTTACCCAGCACAACAAACTGGGCGGCAAACTTGGAGATTATTTACATAAAGAAATGATGCCTTCCCTTGAAACCTCATTGGCTAAAGACAATTGGGATATTACGCCCTATGTAAATGTGTTCAATGAAGTGCCAGAAAATGGATTTTCCCAATTCATGGATTACCCTAGATATTCAACAGGATATACCACATTATGGAACACCTTGGGAATGATGGTAGAAACCCATATGCTAAAGCCCTATAAACAAAGGGTTGAAGGAACCTACCAGCTTATGAATAAAATGATTGCTATTGCAGAAAAAGATTCTAAAAAAATAAAAGAACTTAGGAAAGAAACTCTTGAGAGCCAATTAAAACAAGATGTATATTACCATAATTGGCAAATAGATACTACCAAGACTTCCACATTGCAATTTAAAGGGTATGAAGCTGACAATGTTTCAAGTGAAATAACAGGGTTCCCTAGGCTTAAATATGATAGAAACAAGCCTTTTACCAAAGAAGTTGCCTACAGCAACTATTTTATTCCATTGGATACTATAAGAATTCCGGAAGCATATCTTATTAAAAAAGGATGGTCTAAAGTAATTGACCTGCTAGATTTAAACAATATAAGCTATAGCACATTTGAAAAGGATACTATGCTAACCGTAGAGTCCTATAGAATTGAAGATTACAAAACCAGACCAAATGCCTATGAAGGGCATTACCCACATTATGATACTAAGATCTCCATAGCCAAAAAGGAAATTCAGTTTTACAAAGGAGATTATAGCATCCCTACCAATCAACTTGGTTTAAGGTACATTATGGAAACATTGGAGCCAGAAGTCATGGATTCCTTTTTTAATTGGAATTTCTTTGACACTGTACTTCAACAGAAAGAAGATTTTTCACCTTATGTTTTTGAAGAAGTAGCACTAGAAATTTTAAAAAACAATAATAGCTTAAGAGAAGAGTTCAAACTTAAAAAAACCAATGAAAAAGAATTCTCAGAAAATTGGTATGCACAGCTCAATTGGATTTACCAGCATTCCGAGCATTATGAACAAGCACATTTACAATACCCTATTTATAGGATTTTAAAATAAAATTGAGAAGCATCAATCTTTGAACAAAATTTTAATATTGGTATAAGAGTTATCTAAAGCCTTCTTTATTTTATTGGGGCCCTTCCATTTAACTTTCTCGATTCCCTCGCTTTTTTGACCGACCAATTCGCCTTTATAAGATGTTTTCATAGCATACCAATGCACCTCTTTTAACTTGTACACACCATTTCTTTTAAAAACATGATAAGTAGTTTTAAGAAAATTTTCGATTTTCAGGCCTTTTACACCTGTTTCTTCTTCAACTTCCCTAAGGGCACAAGCTTCAATGGTTTCTCCTTTATCCAATTTCCCTTTGGGCAAATCCCATTTATCATTTCTATAAATAAAAAGTACTTTCCCTTCTTTATTGGTCACAACACCACCTGCTGCAACTACTAATGGAATTTTCTTAGTGAACTTTTTTAGAATCTCCTCATGGTTGGGATGATATATATAAGCCTCAGAAAGTTTCTTCTTCACCAATGAGTCTATAGCGTCATTAATAGCCTCCTCATTTAATAAAAAATATTTCCCGTTTACGGTATCCGATATCTTATTTGTTAAAATCAGTGGGGCTTCATTAACAAAAACTTTATACATTTGCGGTATGGTTTTAGACAAAGATACAGCTAAAAAGACAGCAGAACTTCTACTACAAATTAATGCAATAAAGTTGAATCCTGAAAATCCATTTACATGGGCCTCTGGATGGAAATCTCCAATCTATTGTGATAATAGAGTTTTACTCTCTTATCCTATTATAAGAAATTATATTAGAGAAGAAATGGCAAAACAAGTTGAATCTTTGTATGGAAAACCAGATGTTATTGCTGGTGTTGCAACAGGCGCAATAGGTATTGGCATATTAGTAGCTGAAGCTTTGGGGCTGCCATTTATATATGTTAGGCCAAAACCTAAGTCTCATGGCAGAAAAAACCAAATAGAGGGTTATCTAGAGCCCAACCAAAATGTGGTGGTCATAGAAGATTTAATAAGCACTGGAAAAAGTAGCCTTAATGCAGTTGATGCACTTAAGGAATCTGGAGCAACAATAAAAGGAATGATTGCTATTTTCACCTATGGCTTTGATATTGCTGCCAAAAATTTTGAAGCTAAAAATGTTGAGCTACATACCCTTTGTGATTATGAACAGCTTGCACAATTGGCCTCTGAGACCAATTATATAAAAGAACAACAATTAAATACGCTAATGGAATGGAGAAACAATCCTTCTACATGGCAGCAATAGAATTATGTATATAGAATCACCAAAAAAAATCGTTGGCAAAAACAATAAAGAAGTTTATGAATTTCTTATTGATGTAAAAAACTTTGAAAATTTAATGCCTGAAAATATTTCAAAATTTGAAGTTCTAGGCGATGACAAGTTTTTATTTGCCTTAAAAGGAATGCCAGAAATTGTGTTGAAACAAAAAGAGGTAGTTCCTTATGAAAAAGTTGTTTTGGGCGCTGCAAGTGACAAACTTCCTTTCACCCTTACAGCAGATATTATTTCTATTGATAAAAACAGCAGTGAAGTTGTTCTACACTTTAAAGGAGAATTCAATGCAATGATGGCGATGATGATAAAAACCCCTATCACAAATTTTATAGGGACATTATCAGGTAATTTGAGCAAGATTTAAATTAGTATAAAAGTTTAATTTCTTTTAAATCAAACTCTTTTAGAACATCATCTTCCAAAGTCACTAAAAGTTTTCCTTGCTGTGATATTCCCCTAATAAAACCCATAAACATTCCATCTTTTTGATTTTTAAAAGTAGATGGTTTGTCTTTTCTAAAGAGCAACTTTTCATATTCAGTTTTTAATTGGGCAATAGATTTTTCTTCAGAAACCATAAACCCTTTTTTTATACTTTCTACAATAGAGACCAATAATTCATTTAAATCAAAAGTTTGTCCCAAAATTGATTTTAAAGACGAAACATTTGGAAGCTCACCAAACTGTATTTGATTCACATTTAATCCAATTCCAATAACAGAAGACTGAATGTTTTTACCAGAAAGCAGGTTTTCAATTAAAATACCACATATTTTGGTGTTACCTGACAGAATGTCGTTTGGCCATTTTATTCTTAAATCTGGCACATTAAGTTTATTTATAGCATCATAAATAGCTAGGGACACTATAATATTTAACACAAACTGCTCCATTACAGGAAGTGCATCTACTTTCTTTAACAGGCTAAATGTCAAATTCTTACCTTCATCAGAAACCCACGAAGTTCCCATTTGCCCTCTTCCCTCTAGCTGTTTCTGGGCAACTACAACGGTAAAGTCTTCCAATAAATCACCACTTATTAAGTTCTTTAAATATGTACTTGTAGAATTGGTGGCATTAAGTTTGATTATTTGCATATCTGTTACATTAAACATAAGTACAATCTTATGTTTAATTCAGTGGCTAAGAAAACAAAAATAATAATAACTTTGTAAAAATTTAAATTTTTTAAATGCAGAAAACAAAAGCTAGCGCAGATGAGTTGATTGCTTTAATTTTACACGGAATAGAAGAAGTTAAAGGACACGACACAAATTTATTAGATCTTAGGGAAATTGAAAATACCGTTTGTGATTATTTTATAATTTGCAGTGGTACATCTAATACTCATGTAAATGCAATAGTTAGCTCCATCCAAAAAACAGTCAGCAAGGCCATAAAAGACAAACCTTGGCATGTTGAAGGTTCAGAAAATGCCGAGTGGGTATTAATGGATTATGTAAATGTGGTGGTACATGTATTCCAAAAACATATTCGTGAATTCTACGATATTGAAGGTCTTTGGGGAGATGCCAAAGTAACCATAGTAGAAAATAGCGTTAATCAGTAAAAAAATAAAATGGCAAACGATAAAAATACAAGTCCCAAAAAACCAAAATTTAGCTCATGGTGGATCTATGGTCTAATTGCAACACTACTAATTGGCTTCCAATTTTTAGGCAATAGTAGTTTTACCAATACAAGAAAGACAACCACATCAGAATTGCAAGAATATCTTAGAAATGGAGATGTTGCTAAAATTTTGATTATCACCAATACACGTCAGGCCAAAGTCTTTTTAACAGATGAAGCTTTACAAAAAGAGGTGCATAAAGATGTTGCAGAAAAACCTTTGATTCCTTCATCGGGCATGCTCCCTCAATATGTTCTTAATTATGGGGATTTACAGAATTTTCAAGACGACATCAAAAAATTAAAGCAGGATAATAACCTAGATACTATAGTAGATTTTGATACAGAGTCCAATTTATTAATGGAAATGTTAATCGGTATTCTACCCTTTATTTTGATAATAGGCATCTGGATTTATTTAATGCGTAGAATGTCAGGTGGCGGTGGCGGTGCTGGCGGGCAAATTTTTAATATTGGAAAATCCAAAGCCAAACTTTTTGACGAGAAAACAGATACTAGAACCTCATTTAAAGATGTTGCAGGTTTAGAAGGTGCTAAAGAAGAAGTAGAAGAAATAGTAGAATTCTTAAGAAACCCAGACAAGTATACTTCTTTAGGAGGTAAAATTCCAAAAGGGGCTTTATTGGTAGGCCCTCCAGGAACAGGTAAAACTTTATTAGCTAAAGCAGTAGCTGGAGAAGCCAAGGTCCCATTTTTCTCATTATCAGGTTCAGATTTTGTTGAAATGTTTGTAGGCGTAGGTGCATCTAGAGTTAGGGATTTGTTTAAACAAGCAAAAGAGAAGTCCCCAGCCATCATATTTATCGATGAGATTGATGCAATTGGTCGTGCGAGAGGGAAAAATAACTTTACTGGCGGAAATGATGAGAGAGAAAACACCCTTAACCAGTTACTTACAGAAATGGACGGGTTTGATACCAATACCAATGTAATTGTATTGGCGGCTACCAACCGTGCAGATGTATTAGACAAAGCCTTGATGAGAGCAGGTAGATTTGATCGCCAAATTTATGTTGATCTTCCAGATATTAGAGAACGTAAAGAAATTTTTGAGGTTCACTTAAGACCTATTAAAACTGCCGAAACCTTAGACGTAGATTTTCTATCCAAACAAACTCCAGGTTTCTCTGGTGCAGATATTGCCAATGTTTGTAATGAAGCAGCATTGATTGCCGCCCGTAAAGAGAAAAAGGCGGTGACCAGACAAGACTTTTTGGATGCTGTTGATAGAATTGTTGGCGGTTTAGAAAAGAAAAATAAAATCATAACTCCAGGAGAGAAAAAAACCATTGCTTATCATGAAGCTGGCCACGCAACTGTGAGTTGGATGTTAGAACATGCAGCACCCTTGGTAAAAGTAACCATTGTACCTAGAGGGCAATCTTTAGGAGCAGCATGGTATTTGCCAGAAGAACGACTTATTGTGCGTACTGAACAGATGAAAGATGAAATGTGCGCCACTTTAGGAGGTAGAGCCGCAGAAAAAGTAATCTTTAATAAAATATCTACAGGTGCTTTAAGTGACTTGGAGAAAGTAACCAAACAAGCAAGAGCTATGGTTACCGTTTATGGACTCAGTAATATAATAGGCAATATTACCTATTATGATTCTTCTAGCCAAAATGAATATGGTTTCACCAAGCCTTATAGTGAGCAAACTGCCCAAAAAATTGACGAAGAAATTTCAAAACTTATAGAAGAGCAGTATGAGCGTGCAGTAACCCTATTAGATAAACATAAGGACAAACTTTCGGAATTAGCTGAACGTTTATTAGAAAAAGAAGTTATCTTTAAGGATGATTTAGAGAAAATCTTTGGAAAAAGACCATTCGATAAAGATTCTGAAGAAAAAATTGTTGAAGAAAAACCAACTAAGAAGACAGAAGAAAAGAAGGAGTAAAGGAATGTTTGAAGTTTTGTATTATTAATGGGGCTATTTGATAAGTTATTCGGAGGAGGAAAAAAGATTTCCAAAGAAACTGTGGAGACTAGGGGTGTACACATGCCCGACCTCAATATCCCTGTTGACGAAAAATTCACTATTTATTTCAAAAAAAATGGAGGAAAATTCCTTTACTGTGAATCTTTCTCTGAAATTTCTGAAGCTCTCAAAAACATTCTGACAGAAAACCAGTGGGAGAACCATCCTTTCTTTTCCATGAATCCAAGATTGGAAGAGAAATTCTCTAAAGAGAATATCACATTTACAGATAAAGCCCACAAAAGTGAAATTTTCTTTACTACTTGTGAGCATTTGGTTGCCCAAAATGGTTCTATTTTAGTCTGTTCCAATCAGCTTAAAGAGAAAAAACTTCATGAATTACCATCAAACCTTATTGTATTTGCAACCACTAGCCAATTAGTGAATTCTATAGGTGAAGGCTTAAAAATCATAAAGAAAAAATACAAAGACCGCATACCAGCAAACATTACCACTATAAAACATTTCCAATTGACCCCTGAAAACAAAAATGATTTCCTTTCTTATGGTAGTACTTCCAAAAATTTATATCTATTATTGATGGAAGATTTATAATATGAAAGAAATCCTTAGACGGTTGATTACTGGAGTTGTATTTGTTGTTCTACTACTGTCGACAATTTTTTTAAGCTCAGATGCTTTTGATTTTTTATTCATGACCTTTGGTCTAATTTGTTTGTATGAGTACAAACGATTAGTTAGCCTTAAAGGCTATCACATTTTTATTGCATATTTGGCATTATGGTGGGCATACATTTACCTTATCAAAGATCAAACCCCTATTCTAATTTTACTGCTCTTGACAATAACTGTAAATTTCACATTATTAGTCTACCTATTTTCTAAAAAAGAACGATTGTTCAATACTATACAAAAATTTATTATTGGCCTTTTCTATATTGGGGGGGGGTGCATTTTCTTAACCATGATTCCCTATAAAAACAATGATTTTGCCCACCTTTTAATAATGGGTGTTTTTATATTGATATGGGTAAATGATTCTTTTGCATATTTAGTTGGCATGAGCATCGGGCGTACAAAATTATATCCAGCGGTTTCACCAAAAAAAACAATAGAAGGCTCTATTGGAGGTTTGGTTTTTGCAATAATAGCTGCTTATTTCATTGCAAAATATGACACCTCTCTAACATCAATTCAATGGGTTACATTAGCTGTAGTCATTGTTGTAATGGGTAGTTTAGGAGATTTGGTCGAGTCAAAATTTAAACGCATTGCAGGAGTCAAAGATAGCGGTGCTATTTTACCTGGTCACGGAGGAATGTTGGATCGCTTGGATAGTTTGGTCTTTGCTGCTCCATTTGCCTATTTAACTTTAAATATTTTTATCAATGTTTCATAGAGAAGGTCAAAAAATTATATTGATTACTTTTTTTATAGTTTGTGCCATGGTGCTTTTATCCCATTTTTACATTACCCTCCCTTGGTTAAAATGGAGTATGCAAATTTCTGCATTAACGCTATTAATAATAGTACTACAATTCTTTAGAAACCCAAAAAGACAGGTAAACCCAAATTTTAATGAAATTTTGGCTCCCGTAGATGGCAAAGTAGTTGTTATTGAAGAAGTGGAAGAGACAGAGTATTTTAAAGATAAGCGCTTACAGGTATCAATTTTTATGTCACCTATAAATGTGCATGTTACTCGCTACTCGGCATCTGGCAGCATAAAATACTCCAAGTACCACCCCGGAAAATATTTGGTTGCATGGCATCCCAAATCAAGTACTGAAAACGAACGTACAACAGTGGTCATTAACACACCAATGTTTGGGGATATTCTCTACAGACAAATTGCTGGAGCTTTGGCTAGACGAATAGTTAACTATGCAGAAGTTGGCAAAAGCGTGCAGCAAGGTACAGATGCAGGGTTCATTAAATTTGGTTCTAGGGTAGATTTGTTCTTACCTTTAGATTGTGCCATAGCAGTAAAATTGGATCAAAAAGTAGTTGGTGCTAAAACTTGTATTGCCACTAAGGCAAAAAAGGATGAAAAATGAAAAATTACATAAGAACTTTACCAAAGCAGTTGAATTTGTAAACAGCTATGAGAAACCATTCCCAGCTGACCTTCTTTTAAAACTTTATGCCTACTATAAAATCGCCAATAAAAACTTTGGAAACCCAGGGAGCAGAACGCCCTTAATAAACGCTTTTAAGGCCAATGCCCTAATACAAGCAAAAGATATAAGCAGGGAACAAGCAATGAAAAGCTATATAAAATTGGTGAACAAAGAAATAAAGAAAAAAAAGTAGTTCAAATTATTTTCTAAATGGTCACATTTACTTTAGCTGTTTCCTTTTCCCAGTATGTAAAATAAAGTCCTGCAAAAATGGTAATCAAAAAGTAAGCAACAATCAATAAACCACCCCAAGATATATAAGAATTAATCCCAAACCAATCTCCTGTATAGAAAATAAATGCCATGCCAGCAATTCCACGTAAGACTTCTATCCATGCCGCGTATTTAGCCCTATCCATAAGGGTGGTGTATCCGTAAATTCCAACAAAGATAAAAGCTCCATAAAGCAACAATTCGTTTAAATCAAGATTAGCAAAATTATAGAACATAAAAAGCATCAGGAACATACTTATAAAGGTTTGACAAAAAGAGTACCATTTAAAACTCAATGATGCCAGAGTTTTATACTTTTCAAAGTGGTAGACATCTTCAATAATTTCCACAGGGTATTTTTCCTTTACATCTCTTGGTCTCCATCCTGTTGGCATAAACCAAATACGCAACTTATCCCAATAACTATTAGCACGCCATGCATCTTGTGCCAACCTCCATAAGTGTTGAAAATTAATAAGAATAGGATTCCATGTTTCTACAGGCTTTAAGACTCCATATTGTGGTGGCGCCTCATCCAATTCTTTCTGAAAAGTACCAAGCATACGATCCCATACACAGAAAATTGGAGACAAGTTTTTATCAATATATTCTGGGTTGATGGCATGGTGCACTCTATGTTGGGAAGGGGTCACAATAACATACTCCAACCATCCTAATTTTCCAATATGCTTGGTGTGATACCAAAATTGAGCAAATAAATGTACGGGAGCTATAATCGCTATAATATTTGCTGGAACGCCTATTAGAGCAGCAGGAATAAGAAATAAAGCGAAAAAACCAAATAGATTAGAAATAGGTTGCCTTAAAGCACAAGCTAAATTATATTCTTCACTACTATGATGAATCATATGAGTATTCCAAAAATAATTGATATGATGACTTAAACGATGGTTTAGATAACCAGCAAAGTCTATCGCAATAAACGCCAAGAACCAAACTAACCATGTGGTTTCAATTTCTATTAAGGACAAGTGTTCCAGAATAAAAGGGTATGATATTAAAACAACGCCCAATCCTAAAGAATCCTTAATAATATTGGTTAAACCAGAGCTAATGCCCGAAAGGGAATCCATGACATTGTGGGTTTGGTTTTTTACAAAATAACCATAAAGTACCTCAACACCCAAGAGCATTGTAAAAAAAGGAATGGCGTATAATAAGGCATTTGCGTATGCGTCCATAATGATTAAAGACTTAATTATTAAATGAATATACTGAAACTTAAACACATTTAAAAAGAGTTCTTTGTTCTAAAAACAAAACCCTTACCATGAATATTTTCTATTTTTATTGCTGGGTCATTTTCTAGGTACTTTCTTAAGCGGGTAATAAATACATTTAAACTTTTTTTATTAAAATAATCATTCTTACCCCATAGCCTATTTAAAATATCT
>CAYNLI010000015.1:0-7989 GCA_964398035.1 uncultured Flavobacteriaceae bacterium
GATGTTACCACCACAGCAAACATTGAGAATGCAGGTAATTGGACTACTGGTGTAACCTACATGGACATTAACAATGATGGTCTCTTGGATCTTTACATTTGTAAAGTTGGCAGTTATAAAAATTTTAAAGGACGAAACCTTCTTTATGTCAACCAAGGCATTAACAAGGATGGCGCTCCTGTTTTTAAAGAGCGTGCAGAATATTATGGGCTGGATTTTTCAGGATTTTCTACACAGGCTTCTTTCTTTGATTATGATTTGGATGGTGATATAGATATGTATCTCATGAACCACTCCACGCATCCCAATAGAACTTATGGAAAAGGATCTAAACGATTAGAAATCGATGCTTTATCCGGAGATAAATTGTATAAAAATATTGATGGAAAATATATTGATGTTAGTGAACAAGTTGGGATTTTTCAAAGTAAAATTGGATACGGCTTAGGATTGAGCATCAGTGATGTAAACAATGATAGGTATCCTGATATTTATGTGGGCAATGATTTTTTTGAAAATGATTACCTCTACATCAATCAAAAAAACGGCACTTTTAAAGAAGTCATTTCAATGGATGAAAAAAAATTAGGCCACACTACCCATTTCTCCATGGGCAATGACATTGCGGATATAAACAATGATGGACTAACGGATATTATTTCCATGGATATGCTCCCAGAAGATTTGAAAACGTATAAAACATCTGGATTGGAGTATTCTTTTCCAATTTATCAGAATTATCTAAAAAATGGGTATGCTCCACAGTATATGCAGAACACCCTGCACCTTAATTTGGGCAATTCTAATTTTAGTGAAATTGGCAATCTTAGCGGCATTACGGCAACAGAATGGTCATGGAGCACTCTTTTGGCAGATTTTGACAACGATGGCAACAAGGATATCTTTATTTCCAATGGCATAAAAGGAGCTACCAACAACATGGATTTTATCAATTTTATAGCCAATGACACCCCAGAAGTATTACAGGGATAGAAATTGAAAACGGGAATATCTCACTTATAAAATGGCAAATTGCCACCAAGGATGATGGCACTTTGCAAATTGTAAGACTTCTATTGGAAGGTCCTCAAAAACTGATTGATTATAATATTCCTGAAAAATAGTTTAAAGCATTATAAACGTTATTGGAATACTATAGGGGACTTTCACAGCTCTTCCCCTTTGTTTTCCTGGAATCATTTTTGGCAATATGCTAACAATCCTAACTGCCTCTTTTTCTAAAAGCTTATCGGGACCCCTTGAAATAATATTGGTTATATTTCCCTTATTATCAATAGCGAATTGAACATATACTTTACCCTGTATTCGCATTTCTAGAGCGATATCAGGGTATTTAAAGTTATTCTTTACATGCTCCAGTATTTTTTCTTGAAAACAAGCTTTACGTTTTGCATTAGTTTTTAAACCTTCACATCCAGGGAAAATTGGGACTTGCTCAATAACAGCAAAAGGAACCGTAATTTCCTCTTCATCTTCGCCAAATTCAACTTCATCAACAGCTATAACCTTATCAACTATAGCATCTTGACTTGTTTCTGTACTCTCTATAATAGTTTCCTCAATTTCTGCAACATCTTCAACAATTTCAATAATTTCTGGTGCTACTGGTGGAGGTGGTGGAGGCATTGTTTTAATGATTTCCGTTATTGGAACATCTTCCTTTAAATCATCAACTGCAACTATTTTATCCAAGAACACCTCATCCTTCTCATATGTTTTCATTTCCAATGCCCTCCAAACAAAAAACATTACAATTGTAAGACCAATTACAAAAAAAAGACTACTATTCCGATTTAAATCTACTTTTGGGTTTTTCTTGATTTCCATAATGTCACTATTTAACATTAAAGTTAACCATGAAAAATTACATTTACTATGATAAATATCAGGTAGATAACCCCTTAACAAAACCCTATTGTTCTTGTATTAAAGTTTTATTGCACAAACTGATAAGTTTACTTAAATTGCCATCTTAGTTTTTTTAACCAAAACCAACCTTATGCCATTATTAATTGTTGTTGTCGGAATTTTAATATTATTCCTTCTAGTTGCCAAGTTTAAATTAAACGCTTTCATCTCCTTTATCATTGTTTCTCTTTTTGTAGGCCTTGTTGGAGGTATGGGATTAGATAGTGTTGTACAATCCATACAAACAGGGATAGGAAACATTATGGGTATGCTGGTCCTTATTCTAGGGTTTGGTGCCATGTTGGGAAAACTTGTTGCAGATAGTGGAGCGGCACAACGTATTACTTCTAAGCTCATTTCTAGTTTTGGCAAAAAGAACATTCAATGGGCGGTGGTAATTGCTGGTTTTATTGTTGGTATTCCCATGTTTTATTCTGTAGGGTTCGTGATTTTGGTGCCTTTGATCTTTACGGTCGCAGCAGCTACCGGACTCCCTTTATTATATGTTGGTTTGCCTATGCTCGCATCTTTATCTGTAACCCATGGTTTTTTACCACCTCACCCAGCTCCTACGGGAATAGCAGTAACTTTTAATGCAAATATTGGAAAAACATTGCTCTATGGAATTATTGTGGCTATTCCTGCAATCATTGTTGCAGGCCCTCTATTTGCTAGAACAACCAAAAACATAACGGCCACTCCACTAAAAGAATTTTACAATCCTATTGTTTTAAAAGACGAAGAAATGCCTGGAATGGGCGTTAGTATCTTTACTGCATTATTACCTGTTATTCTAATTGGTATCTCTACTATTCTTGATGTAGTTCTCCCGACAGATTTTCCAATGAAAAATGTAATTATGTTTATGGGCAACCCCGTAATTGCAATGCTTATTGCTGTCCTTGTTGCTATTTACACTTTAGGGTTGGCAAGGGGCAAAAAAATGGAAGAGGTAATGAGTTCAGTCTCAAGCTCCGTAACCGGTATTACCATGGTACTGTTGATTATTGCTGGTTCAGGGGCTTTAAAACAAATTTTGATTGATAGTGGTGTAAGTGATTATATTGCAGAGTCCTTAAAAGACTCTAGCATTTCCCCTTTAATTTTAGCTTGGTTAATAGCTACAGTGATTAGGGTATGTGTAGGTTCGGCCACTGTGGCAGGGCTTACTGCAGCAGGAATCGTTTTTCCATTAGTTTCAGGAACCGGCGTTAGCCCAGAGCTAATGGTGCTTGCCATTGGAGCGGGAAGCCTTATGTTATCCCATGTGAACGATAGTGGATTTTGGTTGTTCAAAGAATATTTTAATCTTTCCATTAAAGAAACACTATCTACTTGGACCGTTATGGAAACCATGGTTGGTATAATGGGATTGATTGGTACATTAATTTTAAGCTTATTTGTATAATATGACAAACTCACCTTCAAAAAGAATTAAAGAATTAGGATTGATTTTACCTCCTGCCCCTAAACCAGCAGGCTTGTACAGGCCAATATTGGTGGTCGATAATTTTTTATATATATCTGGGCAAGGTCCCGTAAAACCTGATGGCACATTAATAGTCGGAAGAGTTGGAGATGACATGGACCTAGAACAAGCAAAATTAGCTGCAAGACAAGTAGGATTGACTATGTTGTCTACCATACAGACACATTTTGGGAATTTGGACAAAATAAAAAGAGTGGTGAAAGTATTGGGAATGGTGAACTGCACTCCAGATTTTATAAAACAACCTTTGGTCATAAATGGGTTCAGTGAACTAATGTCCGATGTTTTTGGGGCAGATAATGGCGTAGGTGTAAGAAGTGCAGTGGGCATGATGCTTCCTGACAGTATTCCTGTTGAAGTTGAAGCAATGTTCCAACTATATTAAATACATGACACCATGGAAAGTCCAAAAGAGTGGTACACACTAAACAACACAGAAAATAAAATTTCCCCATCGCTTATTGTATATCCTGATAGGATTGAGAAAAATATACAATTGATGATTAAAATTGCAGGTGGAACCAACTTTTTACGGCCACATATTAAAACCCATAAAATTGCAGAAATTGTACAACTACAATTAGCGTATGGCATTCATAAGTTTAAATGTGCTACCATTTCCGAGGCAGAGTTACTTGCCAAATGCAACGTCAAAGATATTCTTTTGGCCCTGCAACCTGTGGGAGTAAATGTGAGTCGTTTTTTTGAACTGATAGAGAAGTATCCCAATTCAAAAATTTCAACGCTAATTGATAATCAGGCATCACTCCATGAAATTGCCGAAATGGCTTCCTCAAAAAAAATAATGGCATCTATTTGGTTAGATGTAAATTGTGGAATGAACAGAACAGGAATCCTACCAAATGAAAAAGCCATTGAACTTTACAAAGCCATAGATGACAATCCTAATCTAAAGGCTGAAGGACTGCACGCCTATGATGGGCATATTCATGATTCAGATTTTAATTTACGAAAAGAAGCGTGTGATAAAGCATTTAGTCCCGTACAGAAATTGAAGGATGAATTGGAAAAATTAGGCATTGCGATCAAAACCATTGTAGCTGGTGGTTCTCCCACTTTTCCCATTCATTGTAAAAGGAAAAATGTTGAAAGTAGCCCTGGAACCCCAATCCTTTGGGATCAAGGATATGCCAATGCTTTTCCAGATTTAAAATTTCTACCCGCTGCAGTTTTATGTACCCGCATCATCAGCAAGCCCACATCTAATATCATTTGTTTAGATCTTGGGCACAAAGCAGTTGCTTCAGAAATGAAATTACCAAGAGTGAAAATTTTAGGGGACAATGACTTTAAACAAATAAGCCAGAGTGAAGAACATTTGGTCATCAAAACAAATGAAGCATCAAAATACACTATTGGAGATTTTTTCTATGCCATCCCAATACATATTTGTCCCACTGTTGCCAAATATAAAAGCGTATTGACTGTTGTTGACGGAGAGTCCACAGGCTCTTGGGAAGTTGCTGCAAGAGACCATAAAATACATATATAACACCTATTGAACTATGTTTATACTAGATGCACATTTAGATTTGTCCATGAATGCCTTGGAATGGAACAGGGATTTAAGGTGGACAGTTGAAGAAATTACGGAAAGTGAAATTGGGATGACCGACAAGCCCGATAGAGCAAAAAATACAGTTTCATTAGAGGCAATGAGAAAAGGAAATATCGGTCTTTGTGTTGCCACACAAATTGCCAGATATGTAAAAAAAGAAAGCTCATTACCTGGATGGAAATCCCCACACCAAGCATGGGCACAGACCCAAGGACAATTAGCATGGTACAGAGCCATGGAAGATGCGGGTGAAATGGTTCAGATTACAAATACAGAACAACTGGACAATCATTTAAAGCTATGGGAAAATTCTGAGGCTAAAAAACCCATTGGTTACATCCTTAGCTTAGAAGGAGCAGATTCTATCATCACAATAGATTATCTGGAAAAATCTTATGAGCAAGGGTTACGGGCAATAGGGCCAGCACATTATGGTCCTGGAACCTATGCCCATGGTACAAATTCTGTTGGAGGAATCGGTGCCAAAGGCAAAGAATTACTGAAAGAAATAGAGCGACTCAATTTAATTTTGGACGCCACCCACTTATGTGACCAAAGCTTTTGGGAAACCATGAAAGTCTATAATGGACCCGTTTGGGCCAGCCATAACAATTGCAGAAAATTTGTTGACCACAACAGGCAGTTTTCCGATGAACAAATCAATGAACTTGTCAGCAGAAATGCTGTTATAGGCATTGCATTGGATGCATGGATGATGGTACCCAATTGGGTAAGGGGAGAATCAACTCCAAAAGGAATGGGTGTTAGTTTAGAGCAAATGATTGATAATATTGACCATATTTGCCAACTAGCAGGCAATTCTAAACATGTGGGCATTGGCACTGATTTAGATGGAGGTTTTGGAAAAGAACAATGCCCAGCTGATCTGGATACTATTGCTGACCTTCAAAAGATTCCTTCTCTTTTAACCCAAAAAGGGTATACTGATACTGATATTGAAAATATCATGAGTAAAAACTTTATTCAGTTTTTAAAAAATACATGGAGTTAAAGTCATCATTTTAGTCCTTTCATCTAAAAAAATGACTCCAAACCTCTTTTAACATCTCTTTAAACTCCTATTGGCAAGGTATTTGTTAATTTTACCTCATAGTTCCAACTGTTAGAAATTATGAGGTATGTGTTTATGTTTTTGTGTGTTATGCTATTTTCCTTTAAAGGGAATGCACAGACAGACTTGTCCCAAACACAATCATTAAATATTGAAGCAGAGGATAACAAAATAGATTTACCCAAACCCCCAAACCCATCCTCTAGATTAAATATTCCTTTGAACATTAATGAACCTTTAGATTTCAATAAAAAAAAGGAAGTAAAAATACTTCCTGATAGGGAGTTGTTACAGGCTGGTCATGATTTGGTCATAGATGCCAAAATAGGTGAAAAAGAAAAAAAAGGAGATAAAGGGCATTATGGGGATATGTATTTGGGTGATATTACTACCAGTGCCAAATTTGTGGGCATAATTTGTAGAGACCATGAGTATGTAGATGGTGATCGTATAAAAATATATGCCAATGGAGAAGTTGTAGAACCCAACATCCTGCTTACAGCTGCTGCAAAGGGCATCAACTTAGATTTGGACAAAGGCTTTAACCGTTTAGATTTTGAAGCTTTAAATCAAGGTACATCTGGACCAAATACGGCTCAAGTAGATGTATATGATGAAAATGGAAAATTAATTTTCTCTAACAGATGGAATTTATCCACAGGTTCCAAAGCCTCACTGATTATCATACAACAAGATTAATTTATTCCCCAGGGTGATAGGTTTTTTTAGCCCTTTTTAGTACATCTTCCTTATAATAAGCCACATCTTTAAATTCCATATCCACATATGGTTGAGCTTGGTCATTAAAATATGGAGAGTCTGGGTTACCGCTCTGCCCACCAGCAAGCATGCTCTTGGCCTTGACCTTGTCACCAAATTCCACTACAGCAACAAAGCTGTTTCCACGGGTACCATATATCTTTTTGGTATTATTGGTATACCTAGCACCATATGCCGCTAAAGCGCCCCAACGCCCAGATGCAAAACCAACAGGTATACTTGCTTTACTGTCATCAAAGGCTTGGTGAACATCCCCATTTATACGCTGGTATCTGTTTATTTCTCCCCAAGGAATGTTCCATGTGCCAAAATCTGATTCCAATTTTAAAACTGCTTCCTCAAAAATCCTAGTCCGTTCTTCCGTTTTAGATTGGCTTCCCCAATATGTTATCAGTTCTTTAGGTGTCAACCCCTTTGGTCTCATCCCATTTTCATAATATAAGGTTCCATAATAATGAGCCAAGGTCATAGCAACTGATTCTTTAGATGTTTTAAAATCCCAACTTTTAAGTGCTTCTATGGGCTCTCTTAACTTTGGGTTTTTATCATCATACTCATTGTAGGCTTCAATCAATCCGGGAATCAACGCTTCAAAAGCAGGCAGGTATGGGTCATGTGCCAATTTAATCAGGCTGTCCAATGTATACCCTTTCTTGTCTCTCAATAAACCAATGGCATGTACCCCGCGAAAATTTTCACGGTCAATGGACATATAATTGGGATAGTTTTCTTTCTTGGGACTGTATTCCAGAGCTGCTGTATAGGGTGTGGAATTGCAATTTTGCAACCAACCGTTCTCAGGATTTAGCAAAAGAATGTTCTCATCCACAGCATGCAACCCTTTCCAATCGGTTTTGGGGTTGCTGCCATCCACAGGTTTTGTATAATCAAAAATAGTGTCCCTAATTGGAACAAAGTTTCCATGAAAATACCCAATATTCCCTTCAGCATCAGCATAAACGGTATTGTTTGATGAATTTGTCCGTATATCCATCATTTTCTTGAACCCTTTGTACCCTTCCTGCTTTGTACGAATATAAGATTGCTCCAAAGCTTTTACCGGTTCCCACATCATAGCAGAGGCTGTCCATTGACCATCTACCATATGGGTAATTGGTCCATGGTGTGTATGGTACATGG
>CAYNLI010000015.1:8089-33787 GCA_964398035.1 uncultured Flavobacteriaceae bacterium
CATGGTGTGTATGGTACATGGGAAAAGTCTTTTCTTTCATGGAATTCCCATCTTTATATTGCAAAATCACTTCTGTAGTTACTACAGGTCTAAGCTCTTCTCCATATTGGTAAAACAACCCATCTTCCGATATGATCATCTTTTCCTTAAATTCATCCATCACGTCTGTATAGGTTGACGTATGCATCCATCCTGTTTTTTCATTGAAACCTTGATACACAAAAAATTGGCCCCATGTCACCGCACCATACGCGTTTAGCCCTTCCTCACTCACCACATGTACTTCTCCTCTAAAATAAAATGAGGTATGTGGGTTTATGAGCAACATGGCATTCCCAGACTGTGTCAATTTTCCAGAAATAGCAATACCATTGGACCCTTGTGGTTCTGCCATTTCCTCCTCTTTTCTTTTATCATGTAATTCTAAAAAATCAACTGCTTTTTTTGGCATATCACTCTCGTAAAAAGCTTTTATTTTTCTAGTTGATATTCGTTCTATATCTCCACCTATAGAGCCTTCACTAAAATACATAGGCATCCACGGCTCAAAGGTGGTCAACAATTTAGGTTTCACCTCTGGATGGGTGTGCAAATAATAATTGATACCGTCTGCAAAAGCGTCACACAGTTTTTTTAACCAATCAGGGCTTTTTTCATAATTAGCAATGGCCTTCTCTTTGGTCATGAACAAACGGGCACGCAGATCACTGTACAAAGCCTCTTCGCCTTCCACTTCTGCCAATCTACCAATGGCCCAGATATAGTTTTGTTCTACACGGTTAAAATCATCCTCACACTGTGCATACAACAACCCAAATACGGCATCAGCATCGGTCTTTCCATAAATATGGGGCACACCAAAATCATCTCGGATAATTGTAATGTTTTGGGCATGTTCTTCCCATCGTTCTTCTTCCGTTAATTCCTTTTTATCTACATCACAAGAAATCAATCCCATGAATAACACCAAACAAAATAACCTTATACCTTTTTCAATCATCGCGCAATAGAATTTGACTGTTTAAAAATAAGAATTACTAATTTAAATCTTAAAAAAATCATAACACAGTAAAATAGTCCCTTTATTCCTATACTTTTGAACCATATTATCTTCAGAATTAGAACTCCCATTTATGTCGGACAAAAAAGTAAGCATTCTCAAAGCGTTTAAAACAATTATATGGCCAAAACGCAATCTAGTATTCATAGGATTGGTCTTAATAGTCATTAGTAAGGCTGCCAGTTTTGTCGCTCCAATGTCCTTAAAGTATTTGATGGATGACATTATTCCCAATAAGAATATGGATTTATTGAAAATTCTTGTGGGTATTGTTGCGCTTGCCATTTTAGTACAGTCCATAACCTCATTTTTACTTACAAAAATTCTGAGTGTACAAGCGCAGTTTCTAATTTCAGAATTACGTGCACAAGTACAGAAAAAAGTACTTTCATTACCTATTCGCTTTTTTGACAATGCAAAATCTGGTGCTTTGGTATCCCGCATAATGTCAGATGTTGAGGGGGTACGCAATCTTATAGGTACTGGATTGGTACAGTTGGTAGGGGGTACTTTAACCGCAGTTGTATCTTTAATTTTATTGATACAGATAAGTCCGTCCATGACCTTGTTTACCTTGATTCCTTTAGCTCTTTTTGCGATTATTGCATTAAAAGCATTTAAAATTATTCGTCCTGTTTTTAGAGATAGAGGTAAAATAAATGCAGAAGTTAAAGGTCGACTTACCGAAACTTTGGGAGGCATTAGGGTCATAAAAGGTTTTAATGCAGAAAAACAAGAGCATAAAGTTTTTGAAGACGGTGTGGATAAATTGTTCCAAAATGTAAAAAAGAGCCTTACCGCCACTGCTTTTATGACCAGTTCATCAACCTTCCTTTTAGGACTTGCCACTACTGGCATCATGGGCATGGGTGGTTATAAGATAATGTTGGGAGAACTTACCGTGGGAGAGTTTTTGACTTTTACCTTTTTATTGGGATTAATGGTTGCACCTATTGTACAAATGAGCAATATTGGTAGTCAGATTACTGAAGCTTTAGCTGGTTTGGATCGCACAGAGGAATTAATGAATAAGACTGCGGAAATGGATGAAGAAGATAGGGTCACTACTCTAAAAGACATTCATGGAGATGTCACTTTTAATAATGTTTCCTTTGCCTACGAAGAAAATAAAGAAGTACTGCACAACATTAGTTTTGAAGCCAAACATGGCTCCGTAACCGCCCTTGTGGGAAGTTCTGGTTCTGGGAAATCTACCATTGCCGGACTGGCCGCTACATTCTTAAACCCATCATCAGGAATGATTACTATTGATGGTGTTGATATATCCAAAGTAAACCTGAACAGTTACCGAAAACATTTGGGAGTAGTATTGCAGGATGAGTTTTTATTTGAAGGCACGATTCGTGAAAACATCTTGTTCCCAAGGCCCAGTGCCACTGAAGATGAATTACAAAAAGCAGTGAAAGCTGCCTATGTGGACGAATTTACAGACCGATTTGAAGATGGTTTGGAAACATTGATTGGGGAACGTGGGGTAAAACTTTCTGGTGGACAAAGACAACGTATAGCCATAGCGAGAGCTGTTTTGGCAGACCCAAAAATATTGATTCTGGATGAAGCTACCTCTAGTCTAGATACTGAGAGTGAAGCTTTGATACAAAAAAGTTTGGCCCAACTTACAAAAGGAAGAACCACATTTGTTATTGCGCATAGATTGAGCACTATTAGAAAAGCTAATCAGATTTTAGTGGTTGAGAACGGACGTGTAGCCGAACAAGGCACTCATGATGAACTCATTGCCAAAGAAGGCAGGTATTATAATTTGTTTACGTATCAGGCTAGAATATAAGGGTGATACTTAATCCTCAGCTGGAGCCAACTCAATTTCCAGACCATCCATATCTTCATTTATATGCAATTGACAGCCCAATCGGCTACTGTCCTTTACATTAAAAGCTTCAGATAACATGGCTTCTTCATCATCAGATTTTTCAGGAAGATCGTGATCAGATGTTACATAGCATTGACAAGAAGCGCACATGGCCATACCACCACAAATACCAATGGTTCCTTCTGGAGCCAGTTCATAAGCTCTTGTAAGCTCCATAATGTTCATATTCATGTCCGTTGGGGCATCTACTTCATGTACCATGCCCTCACGGTCGGTAATCTTAATCTTTATATCTGACATTATAATTTAGTGTAATAGTAAAAAAAGTGGATTAGTTTTTAAGTGAGCTAGTTGAATAGTAGGCTATCATGGTCATTATTTCATGGATTTCATAAACGAATACAGCATTTTAGACACTTCATTTGTTATGCTTATCAATTCTTTAGATTCGGGTTTATTTAAATAATTTAATCTTTCAGCTAAATACAACATAGACCTTACTTCACTATTTGATGCAAGGGCGAAATAAAGAAATCTTTTAAAATCTGCGTTGGAGCTTCTGTCAAAACCTTCTGCTATATTATTAGAAATTGAAACCGATGCTCGTCTTATTTGATCTCTAAATCCAAAATCTTTACTTTGGGAAAAAATTTTATAAATGGCAACCGCTAAATCTTGGGATTTCTGCCACACCAATATATCTTCAAATTTTTGTATTGTCATTCACTTTTTTTGGGAACAAAACTAGTTCACTCTTTTACTAGTTCACCTTTTCAAGAATCATATCTTTAATGACTATTCTATATTCAGCACCTCTTCAATTTGGGGAGCATATTTTTTAATGGTCATTTCCACTCCACTTTTCAGTGTCATTTGGTTTACTGAACAACCAACACATGCACCCTCTAATTTTACTTTTACCGTAGTATCATTATCTATGGAAACTAAAGATATATCTCCACCATCACTTTGTAAAAAAGGGCGGATTTCTTCCAATGCCAATTCTACTTTTATTTTAAGTTCTTCTGATGTCATGTTTATTTCTTTTTAACAGCAGAGCAACCTGCCATTGTTGTTATTTTAATCGCCTCAGTAGGTGGTAAATCTGTATTTCTCTTTACTACTTCTGCAACCACATTTTTGGTGAGCTCCTCAAATGCCGCTTCAATTGGAGTAGCTGTCTGCAAGGCTGCTGGCCTACCTACGTCCCCAGCTTCCCTAATACTTTGCACTAATGGTATTTCCCCTAAAAAAGGCACTTCTAAATCTTCTGCAAGATGTTTTGCTCCTTCTTGACCAAAGATATAGTATTTGTTGTTAGGCAGCTCAGCAGGAGTAAAATACGCCATATTTTCAACAATTCCGAGTACAGGAACGTTTATTGATTCTTGCTGAAACATCGCAACACCTTTTTTAGCATCTGCCAATGCTACTTCCTGTGGCGTACTCACTATTACAGCACCTGTAATGGGCATGGCCTGCATAATACTTAAATGAATATCTCCTGTTCCTGGGGGCAGATCCAACAACATAAAATCCAACTCGCCCCAATGTGCATCAAAAATCATCTGGTTCAATGCTTTTGAAGCCATTGGTCCTCTCCAAATAACAGCTTGGTTAGGTTGGGTAAAAAACCCGATGGAAAGCATTTTTACGTCATAGTTTTCTACAGGTTTCATCTTAGATTTTCCATCAACTTTTATGGATAAGGGTCTTTCCTGTGCCACATCAAACATAATGGGCATTGATGGCCCATAGATATCCGCATCTAAAACCCCTACTTTAAAGCCCATTTTGGCTAAAGTAACCGCCAAATTTGCAGTTACCGTAGATTTGCCCACACCGCCTTTACCAGAAGCTACTGCAATGATATTTTTGATTCCAGGGATTGGTTTTCCTTTTATTTCGTTGACCTTTGGTTTAGCTGGAGCATCTACCTTAACGTTCACCGTTATTTTTGCTTTCTCATAAACCTCTCTATGGATAATTTTTAGAATTTCCACTTCGGTTTTCTTTCTTGCCTGTAAACTGGGGTTTTTGATGGTCAAATCTACTATAACCTCATCACCGAATACCATAACGTTGGTCACAGCACCACTGTCAACCATATTTTGACCTTCACCAGGAACCGTAATGTTCTCTAATGCCTTAAAAATGTCCTTTTTATTCAATTTCATTATATAGCTGTTAACTAGCAGTCGTTTAAATCGATTCTAAATTACAAAGATACAGTATAAACAGGAGATTGTAAAGAAGGTAAGTCTTATTAAAACGGGGATATTAGTACATATCTGAATCTAATTCTTTTGCAGGGTCCCAAAAATGTTTTTGAAAATCAATTATCTGATTTTCCACAACTTCTACCCCTTCATTTTCCAGTAGTTGCTGCATTAAATTTGTGCCGTCAAAATGATGTTTTCCAGTGAGCAATCCTATTCTATTCACCACTCTGTGTGCTGGCACATCTTCTTTAACTCCTGCTCCGTTCATTGCCCATCCTACCATTCGAGCACTACGGGCGGCTCCCAAGTATTTGGCAATGGCACCATAAGAAGTTACTCTACCATAAGGAATAAGTTTAGCCACTTCATACACCTTTTCAAAAAAGTTCTTGTTTTCTGGCTTCATGCTTATTTATAAAAAATCCTGAAAATGGTAATCACTAAAAGCAACAACATTAACGCACTAAGAATATAATTGGAATTTTTGGAGAAACGATTGTTCTTGGTTTCCAACTTATTAAAATACACCGTATATAAATACAGAACAGTAAACGTTCCGCTGCCTGCAGCTATAATAAACACCAAAATATCCCATACCTCAAACTTAATCCATCCTGATGCGTTCCACATGGCATTAAGACCACTATAGTAAGGAATGGTCAACAAATTAAGTGCTGCCAAAAGCATTCCTTTAAAGAAACTGTTCTTCTTGCTCAGATTTACCATTTCCCTTTTCTTTTTTGTATTTTTCCTAGCCAACACAAAAAAATAAATGGCAAAAAATGCAAATACCCCAAGGGCTATTTTTAAAAGTAAATCTATAACTTCTGGGTTTCTATGTAAAAATTTGGATATGATTACCGCAATATATGCTTGAACCATTATCATTGCAGAAACACCTATGCTAAAAATAATTCCGTTTGTCTTCCCCTTTTCCACACTGGTCTTGGCTGCATTCATATTAAGCAGACCAGGAGGAACAGTAGCCATAAAGGCAGCTGAAAAAGTGGCGAAAAAGAGAATAAGTAAATGAGTCATGGTTAGTTTAGCCTAAACTTTATATAGGTAATTGGTTTTCCTTTTTCAAGATACTGATTTTCATAGAAAGTTTGTATTTCCAATACTTCTTTTGGGCTTCCTTCATTTTTATACACATCATGGTTGGCATACAATATCTCATGTTCCAAACCTTGTAACAACCCTAGTGTATACCCATGCATAAACTCACTATCCGTCTTTAAATTGATTTCTCCCCCATCAATTAAAATGGACTTATATTTTTCTAAAAAGACTTGATTGGTCATTCTATGCTTGGTGCGCTTATATTTTATTTGTGGGTCGGGGAAAGTTATCCAAATCTCAGACACTTCATTTTTATCAAAAAGAGAATCAACAAGTTCTATCTGGGTACGCAAAAAAGCTACATTATTAAGTCCTTCCTCAATAGCTGTTTTTGCCCCACGCCAAAAGCGGGCTCCCTTAATATCTATCCCTATGAAATTTTTGTTCTTATCTTTTTTGGCCAACCCTATGGTATACTCTCCTTTGCCACAACCCAATTCTAAAACAATAGGTTTGTTGTTGCCAAAATGTGATGCCCATTTCCCTTTTAAAGGGAACAATCCTTTTTGAATTCCCTCCCTATCTGGCTGAATGACATTTTTAAAGGTTTCGTTCTCTTTAAACCTTTTTAGCTTGTTCTTGCTTCCCACAGAAACTATAATTTAATGATTTGACAAAACTAAGGAAATCTATAAACCTTTTGGGTGTTGTTCCTTTGTTGTTATGGATAATTCTAAACGTATTTTAATAGCTCCCTTAACTGGGGATTGGGACATGCCACCCGTTACATTCCAATAATCAATGCTTTACTGGAAAATGGACATACTCCCATTATAGCATCAGACGGATTAGCCCTCTCTTTGTTACAAAAAGAATTTACACTGAAAGATTTAGAGAAAGTAAAAGAATATAAAGGTTTAAAAAGTTTTGACCATACTTTGGACTATACCTCATTGTTTTCTTCTGCTTTTTCTAAAGTGAATGAAAACTCTGAACCCACATCAATTACACTTTCCACATAAATTTTCTCATCATGTGCTTCTATAATGTGTTTTACTATGGCAAGTCCCAATCCTGAACCACCTTCTTTTCTGCTACCACTTTTATCAACTCTGTAAAAACGCTCAAAAAGTCTTGGAATGTGTTGTTTGGAAATACCTTCCCCATTGTCCGTAACCCGTACAATGACTTTGTTTTTAATTAAATTCTCCACACTGACTTCTGTAGTGCCATTTTTATGTCCGTATTTAATGGAATTAACCACTAAATTAGATACAACCTGCCGTATTTTCTCTTTGTCTGCCCATACATAGATTGGGGTTACATATTCCATGTCAAACGTTAAAGAGATTCCCTTTTTGGCAGCTTTCATTTCTAAAAGCTCAAAAGTATTTTCAATAAGTTCTATGATATTGATTCTTTCTGTTTCCAGATTTAAATCCCCAACTTCTAATTTGGTGATTAAATCCAAGTCTTTAACAATATATATGAGTCTTTCCACTCCCTTATTGGCTCTTTGCAAGTATTTTATACGTACATTTTCATCGTCCATGGCTCCATCTAACAATGTAAGAATATATCCTTGTACTGTAAACAATGGGGTTTTTAGCTCATGGGAAACATTTCCCAGAAAATCCTTTCTGTACTCTTCCCTAATTTTTAGGGTATCTATTTCGATTTTCTTGTCATGAGCAAATTTTTCAATTTCCTCAGTCAACGTTTTCATGTCTGTAGTAATGGGCTGAGACGTAAAAGAAGAGAATTCTAACAATGAAACATCATCATAGATTCTTTTTATCCTTCTATATATAAATTTTTCTACTCGTACTTGAATAATCAAAAAAGTGAGAAAAAAAGTGAGAAAAGAAAAAACGGTCAAAGAAAACCAATCCAAGTCTTTTTTATAATACATGAACCCTCCCAGCAAGAGCGCTATGACAATAGTAAGTAGGAACGAAGAATAAAAGGCAAACTTATATGATTTCTTTAGTTGTATAGCCATTACAACACAAACTTATACCCAACACCTTTAACGGTTTTAAAATAATCTTCTCCAATTTTTTCGCGTAATTTTCTAATATGCACATCTATGGTACGGCCACCGACCACGACCTCACTGCCCCATACTTTATCTAGGATTACTTCTCTCTTAAACACTTTACTGGGTTTAGAGGCCAGTAGGGCAAGCAACTCAAACTCTTTTCTAGGCAAGATTATTTCCTTACCATCATTTACAATCTTGTATTCTTCCCTATTAATAATGATATTGCCTACTTGTACAATATCCTCTGCCTCATTTTTATTTTCTTTTAACCTTCTTAAAAGGGCCTTGACCTTACTTATTAAAACTTTTGGTTTAATGGGCTTGGTAATATAGTCGTCAGCGCCAGCATCAAAACCAGCTACTTGGGAGTAATCTTCACCTCTTGCAGTAAGGAATGTTATGATGGTGTTTTCCAATCCAGGCGTACCACGAATAATCTCGCATGCTTCAATACCGTCCATCTCTGGCATCATTACATCTAAAATAATTAAATGCGGGGTTCTCTTCTTAGCTTTTGCCACAGCTTCCACTCCGTTCTTTGCAGTAAAAACTTCATACCCTTCAGATGAAAGGTTATAGCCGACAATTTCTAAAATGTCTGGCTCATCATCAACTAATAGTATTTTAATTTCCTTTTTTTTCATGAATCCAATAAATTGGTTTAATCGCCCAAAAGTAAAGATAATACTATTACAGTTAAGCCACTTAACAATCATTTAATGTCATAACATTAAACTTACAATAATGCAATAAACCTTTAACCTACAGCTAACATACCCATAACAACCTCTAGCTTTCTTTGCGGCAAATAAAATGATTTGATGAGATATTTTTTTATGTTCTTGGTTTCTATTGTGGTTTTTAATTTAAATGCGCAAGAGACTGGGAGTATTGTTGGAAAACTTATAGATAAAGAGGTAAATGATGAGCCTTTGGCCTTTGCAAATGTTCTTATAAAAGGAACAACAAAAGGAACCACCTCAGATTTTGATGGCTTATATGAAATAACAAATATGAAGCCTGGCATTTATGTTATTGTTTATAGTTATTTGGGTTATGAAACCATAGAAATTTCAGATGTTGAGGTTGTTGCAGGAAAGGTCACCACCATTAACATTCCCATGAGCGTTTCCCAAGGGGTGGCATTGGATGAAGTTGTTGTTATCACTTCAGCTAGAAAAGATTCTGAAACTGCTTTGCTTTTAGATCAAAAGAAAGCTGTGGAAATCAAAGAAAGCATAGGGGGCCAAGAGTTGGCCAAAATAGGTGTTTCTGACGCTGCTACCGCCACAACAAAAATATCAGGGGTAAGCAGCAGTGAAGCTTCTGGAAACATTTTTGTAAGAGGTCTTGGTGACAGATATCTATCAACTACCTTGAATGGTCTTCCTGTACCCTCAGATGATGTTGAAAAGAAAAATATCGATCTTTCCCTTTTCCCAACTCGGGTCATCCAAAATGTAAGTATAAGCAAAACGTACTCTTCTAAATCATCAGCTGACCAATCTTCTGGAACTATTAATATAACATCTAGAGAACTTAAAGGCTCTAGTGAATTTAGCGTTAGTTTATCAGGAGGGGTTAACAGTAATGTGGTAAAATCTGGGGTTTGGGATGATTTTAAAGTGTCGCCCAATCAAAGTGATGCTGTTTTAGGTTTTTATAGCACAAAAGCTACTACTAAAGAACAGATTACCCAACAAGGATGGAATACCAGAAAACAAGATAATCCTGTAGATCATTCTTTATCATTATCTGTGGGTAAAAAATTTAATGAGAAATTATCTACATTTCTTACAGTATCACATTCACAAGAATATGGGTACACTCAAGGTGTTTACAGAAAATTTGGCGATAATTCTATAAAAGATTCAATTACCGATGCAACGACTTTTGACAAAAAAATAATAAATACCGGGTTATTGGATATTACTTATTTTTTAAATGAAAAAAATAAATTAAAATCCAGCACTTTCTTTGTTAACAAACTAAGTGAATCTGTTTTTGAGGGTGGCAGAAATGGAAAAGCTTTACGTAATGATGAAACAAGTGCGGCAGATGGATTAACCCAGTTCATCAGAGATCAAAATACAAAGCAGACACGCTTATTAACAACACAGCTTTTAGGAACACATCACCTAACAGAAAAAAACACTGTAGAATGGGCGGGAAGTTTTAACCTGTTAAATGCCTATGAACCCAATAGAATACGAAACGAGGTAAATATTGTCCCTAATGGATCTTTTGTTCAATTTGGAAGAGTTGGTGGTTTTCAACAAAGAAAATCCAATCAGAAAATTGAAGACGTAGAATATAATGGTTACTTAAGAGACATTCTACAGTTAATAAACAAAGAAAATAAATCCTTTAAAATAGAGCTAGGGCTTTTTTCTAGAAATAAAACAAGGGATTTTAGTTCTGAATTTGTTGGGCTGGAAGAAACTTCTTTAAATGCTGTAAAGCCTATTTCTATTGATGATATAGGCGCAGTAATACAACAAGCGGCTTTTGATGCTGATTTATTGAAAATTAATTTACTAGGAACCAATGGCAATGGGGAAAACAAAGATATATACACCGGGGACCTAACTTCTTCTGCTGCTTATGCCGATTTTAACCTTAGACTTCATAAATGGAATTTCAATGTTGGGCTTCGTTATCAAAAAGACGAAATTAAAGTTTCTTATGATATAGGAAACCTTAACCCAAGAACTGGTAATAGCAATAAAGACTATGATAATATTTATCCCAGCCTTCATATAAAATATGCCCTTAATGATTTTCATGCATTAAGACTTGCTATAAGCAGAACCATAACCTTACCAGAATTTAAAGAAATAGCTCCTTTTGAATATATTTCTCCAACAGGACAATTATCCTCAGGAAATCCAGAATTAGAAGCATCTTATAATTTAAATTATGATTTAAAATGGGAATACTTCCCTTCAAGTGGCCAATTAGTTTCATTATCTGCATTTCATAAAAATATTTCAGACCCTATCAACAGGGTAAAAAAGAGAAGTGCTTCTGGGGTTTTCTCCTATTTTAATTCTGGTAATGAAGCTGACATTTATGGATTAGAAGCCGAAACCAAAATAGCTCTGGTCAGCCCTATTGAAAATGACGAAGACGGCTCAAAATCTGGTTATGGATTAAATCTGGTTTTCAATGCAACGCGCATGTGGCACAAACAAGATTTAAAAGAAGTGTTTAATGAAAATGGCATTTTAATAAACAGTTTTAGGTATAACAACAATGATGAGATTGGGTTGCAGGGAGCTTCTGATTGGATATTCAATACAAGTTTAAACTTTACATCTACTAGCAAAAACCCTTTTTCTGCGGCTATAACCGCAAATTATGCCTCAGATAAAATATTTGCTCTTGGAGTACCCAACGACCAGCCAACAGATGTTTTTTATGACGATGCCATCATTGAAAAAGGCTTTGTTGTTTTGGACGCAGTAATCAGTAAAAAAATAGGAAAACACTGGAGCACACGCCTTACAGGCAAGAACTTATTAAATCCTGAAATCATACAAAAACAAAAAGTAAAAAATATTAATACTAATGTAGAAACAGATAGAACGGTTCTTTCTTACTCTACAGGAACTGGTCTAAGTCTAGGCCTTAACTATAGCTTTTAATTAAATACAAATCTTTTTTAACAAAAACTTAATTATTATGAAAACGAAAATTGTAAAATTCTCAATGGTTCTTATGACTGTAGCTGCCTTATTTTTGGCAAGTTGTAGTTCAGATGATGGCGGTACAGATCCTACTGCCCAAGCAACTTGTTCTGATCAAATTCAAAATGGAGATGAAACTGGTGTTGATTGTGGCGGTTCCTGTTCTGCATGCGCAGTAGCAGAAGTTACTGATTTGGAAGGTTCTTTAACAGAAGATAGAACTCTTTTGGCAACAGAATCTTATTCTTTAAAGGGCACCTTTAGTGTAGCATCTGGAGCTACGTTAACTATTCCTGCAGGAACAAAAATAACCGCAGATGTAGAAACTGGAAACGAAACAAGTACATATATCGTTGTACAAAAAGGAGGAAAAATACTTGTTCAAGGAACTTCTTCCAGTCCTGTAATCATGACTTCTACTAGTAAAAAAGCAGGCGACTGGGGCGGATTGGTAATCGCAGGTAACGCAACTACCACTAAAGGTGTAGATGCAACTGCTGAGGTTGGTGGTATTAAATACGGTGGTACTGATGACACGGACAATTCTGGGTCTATTAGTTACCTAGTGATCAAATATGCTGGTGCTCAAATAAACACAGAGTCTCAATATAATGGCCTTACTCTTTATGCTGTAGGTTCTGGTACTACTATTGATTATGTTGCCATGATAGATGGTAAGGATGATGGCGTAGAGTTCTTTGGAGGAACAGTTTCTGCTTCTAACCTTTATCTTGAAAACAACGAAGACGATGCTGTAGATTGGACAGAAGGCTGGAATGGCACAGTAACAAACACTTATGTATCTCACACTATTGCAGGGTTTTCTACCGCTGTTGAAGGTGACAAAGTAAACAACAATCCTAAACTAATAAACTTTACTGCGGTTTCTACTGTTGGCGGTACAGCTTTACAATTCAAAGCTACTTCTGGAGCAACTTTGTCTACTGTTCACTTATCTGGTTATGATACCTATGTAGACATGAAAGATGATGGCTCTGTTGCTAATGTAATTGTAGATGACACCCCATTGACAACTGTTGATGATGATGTTTTTAATGCTACTGCATTAGACATCTCAGCTTGGACTTGGTTCAACTAGTAATAAAATAAGTTAATTTAAGTATAAAAGCCTCGCATGTGTGAGGCTTTTTTTATCGATGAAATGCATATAAATATCGATATTGTGCATTTCATCTAATTTCTGTGTTTTTTGTAAGAAGCAAACTTCAAATTCAATATCTTTATAGCATATGAAGCACTATTACTTAATTATTTTCTTTTTTATTTGCGCTACCAGTTTTGGACAAGAATCCAAAAACGGTGGTGAAATAGAGGGTTTTGCGTTATATCCTAATCCTACTATCAATGGAAAAGTTTTTATTAATACAGCAGATAATGCCCCTAAGAAAATAATAATTTTTAATGTTTTAGGCACTCAAGTATTGGAAACCACTATACTTGGAAAAGAATTGAATTTATCTGATTTGGACGCTGGCATATATGTCCTTCGCGTTTTGGAAAAAGACAAAGTAGCTACTAGAAAACTTATTATAAAATAAGCACTTCTCCAATTTATAACTTACTGACTGTATGCTTTTTTATAATAAAAAAGCCCGAAAACAGTATTAACCTACAAAAAGTGGTGTTTCACAACATTTAATACCTTAACAGCAGGTACTTGGCTATATTTACAGTGTTGATTCCAAATCAATCTTAAATGAAACAAATCTACTTAATCCTGTTATTGGTGTTTACGGCTACATTATCTGCACAAGATATCGCTGAAAACCGAATGGTTAAAATTGAGGAGATTCCCAATTTTAAATTATATCCCAATCCAGCTTTTGATGATGTGGTATATGTTACCACAGAAAAAAATAAGAATAAAGACATTGTTATTTATGATGTTTTTGGAGAAGTTGTGCTAAGAGATAAAATAGCATCCAGTATACTTAATATATCTAAATTATCCCCAGGAGTATATGTTCTCAAAGTAATGGAGGATAGTAAATGTATGACTAGAAAACTGGTAGTACGATAGAATAAAAACAGTTTATAATATATAATGCCTCTTTTCTAGAGGCATTTTTGTTTTACACCCTTTTCTATATTCTTACCTTTACATGAGTTAGGCATTGGATGAATAGCAGCAAAATATTTAATAAAACCACTGAAAAAGAATTTGAAGCATTGGCATTGGAGGTTTTTTCCTTTCAATACACCAACAATCCCATTTATTCTGAGTTCTGTCAGCATTTAGGGGCGACTCCAAAAAATATAAAAAAAATATCTCAAATCCCTTTTTTACCTATTGCCTTTTTTAAATCTAAACGGGTGGTTTTAAACAATCAAAAAGCAGAAATTATATTCACCAGTAGTGGCACAACAGGGAGCAATACCAGTAAACATATAGTCACAGATGTTAACCTATATGAACAAAGCTATCTTGCCGCTTTTAAACATTTTTACGGAAACATAGAAGACTATTGCATACTGGCCCTTTTGCCATCTTATTTAGAAAGGGAGGGTTCCTCTTTAATCTATATGGTAAATGACCTTATAGAAAAAAGCAATCACCCAGATAGTGGCTTTTATTTGCATGACCTCAACAGTTTAAAGAGCAAATTAATAGAACTGGAAAATAAAAAAATTAACGTTCTTTTAATTGGGGTTTCTTTTGCATTACTGGATATGGCTGAAAACCACCCTATGCAACTAAATCATACCATAGTTATGGAAACAGGCGGTATGAAAGGTAAAAGAAAAGAAATGATTCGGGAAGAATTACATCAAATACTAAAAAAGGGGTTTGGTGTACCGAAAATACACTCAGAATATGGAATGACCGAGCTTTTATCACAAGCCTATTCCAAGGGAGAAGGTGTTTTTAAGACACCTCCATGGATGAAAATAATGATTCGTGATACAGAAGACCCTTTAACGTTACAACCAATAGGAAAAACAGGCGGAATAAATGTAATAGATTTGGCCAATATTAATTCTTGCTCCTTTATTGCCACTCAAGATCTGGGGAAAGTTTATCATGATGGAAGTTTTGAAATTCTAGGTCGTTTTGACCATTCAGATATTAGAGGGTGCAATTTAATGGTGTTGTAATCAACTCACTACCAACACAAAATAATTTTTCTTACCACGTTGTAACAAAACAAACTTATCATTGATTAAATCAGAAGAACCAATGATATAATCATCTTTTACCTTTTCCTTGTTCACAGAAATGGAATTCTGTTTCAACTCCCTTCTAGCCTCACCGTTAGAACTTAAAAAACCCGTTTTAGCAGCCAATGCCCCAATCATATCCAATCCACTTTCTATTTCAGATTTAGAAATTTCTGCCTGTGGTACGCCTTCAAAAACATCTAAAAAAGTTTTTTCGTCCAACTTCTTTAAATCATCAGAGGTGGATTTTCCAAAAAGAATGTTACTGGCTTTTATGGCATTGTCCAAATCTTCTTGGGAATGCACCATTATCGTAATCTCTTCTGCCAATCGTTTTTGTAATACTCTAAGGTGTGGTGCTTCAGCATGTTCTTTAACCAAGCTTTCTATTTCTTCTTTAGAAAGAAACGTAAATATTTTAATGTATTTTTCAGCATCGGCATCAGAAGTATTTAACCAATATTGATAAAATTTATAAGGTGAAGTCCTGTTGGCATCCAACCATACGTTGCCACCCTCGGTCTTTCCAAATTTTGTCCCATCAGCTTTTGTAATCAAAGGGCAAGTAAGTGCATATCCCTTTCCGCCACCTATCCTACGGATAAGTTCTGTACCAGTGGTAATATTCCCCCATTGATCACTACCACCCATTTGCAGCGTACAATTATAGTTTTGGTAGAGGTATAAAAAATCATAGCCTTGCACCAATTGATACGTAAACTCCGTAAAAGACATCCCTTCTTTGGCTTCTGAAGACAAGCGTTTTTTTACAGAATCTTTCCCCATCATATAGTTTACCGTAATATGTTTGCCAACATCACGAATAAACTCCAAGAATGAAAAATCTTTCATCCAATCATAATTGTTCACCAATATAGCAGCATTGTCTGCATCACTTTTAAAATCCAAAAAGCGGGACAATTGCTCCTTTATTGCATTTTGATTGTGGCGTAAAGTAGGCTCATCCAACAAATTACGTTCTGCAGATTTCCCAGATGGATCACCGATCATACCAGTTGCCCCACCAATTAAAGCGTAAGGTTTATGACCTGCCAGTTGAAAATGACGCAACATCATTACACCTACCAAATGACCAATATGCAACGAATCGGCCGTTGGATCTATTCCCATATAGGCAGATTGCATTCCTTGAAGCAAATGCTCTTCTGTTCCCGGCATTGCATCATGCAACATCCCCCTCCATTTTAATTCTGCCACAAAATTTGATGTCATTCTATTTCCTCTTAGATTAATTGTTGCAAATATAAAAGAAATAGTAAAGTTAGACCTGATGTGAAAATGAATTAATCCATGGAAAAATGAGTAAATTTGAAATATGGTTTTAGTTACAGGCGGTACGGGTTTAGTTGGCTCTCATCTTTTATTTCAATTGGTAAATAAAGGACTTACAGTAAAAGCTATCCATAGAAAGCAAAGCAATTTAGATAGGGTGAAAAAAATTTTCTCCTATTATTCTGAAAATGCCATTGATTTATTTAACAAAATAGAATGGATAGAAACCGACCTTAATAACATCCCCGAACTTGAAATTGCTTTTACTGATGTTACCCATGTATACCATGCCGCAGCACTCATCTCATTTGACCCTAGAGATTATCAAAAACTAAGAAAAATCAATGTAAAGGGCACCAAAAACATAGTGAATATCTGCATAGCAGAAAACATTAAAAAGCTTTGTTACGTAAGCACTATTGGGGCTATTGGACCTAGTATTAATGAAGAAATAATGGCTGAGAAAAATGAATGGAACGATGCACATGCTAATGTTTATGCCCTGACCAAATATGATGCAGAAATGGAGGTTTGGCGAGCTTCACAAGAAGGGTTAGATGTTGTTATTGTAAATCCTGGAGTAATTTTAGGTCCTGGGTTTTGGGATATGGGAAGTGGAAAATTCTTTTCTTTGGCTGCAAAAGGTCAAAAATATTATCCTCCAAGTGGCACTGGTTTTATTGCTGTGAACGATGTTATTAAAATGATGATTTCTTTGATGGAATCTTCCATTAAAAACGAACGTTTTATTGCTGTCAACAAAAACCTAACGTATAAAGAAATTCTCAACTCAATTGCTACAGAACTTAAAAGACCTGTCCCCAAGAATAAATTAAAGTTATGGCAATTAGAACTTTTACGGCGATTGGATTGGCTTAAAACATTATTAACAGGAAAAGAAAGAAAACTGACCAAAAACGGTGTAATTTCTTTACGAAAAAGAAGAGTGTTCAGTAATGAAAAAATTACAAGAGCGCTTCAATTTAATTATGAGCCTTTGGAGAAGACTATTGAATTTTCTTGCCAACATTATACAAAAGAAAATTCTTAATCTACCTTTTTTATAGAAGGTTTCTGAGGTTTCTTGGCAGTACGCTTTTTATTTGCATTAATTGTGCTATCACTTTTTTGCTTTCTAGCATCCTGAATTTGCTTTTCTTCATCTTCCAATCTAGCTTCCACCCCTTTGTAGATTGTTTCATATACTGCAGGGATAGAAGCATAATATAAATCGCTCTGAACAAACTGTATACTATCAATTTTATACTTGGAATATAAATACTCCATAATCTCTATATCATTCTCTATTAAAACTGTCTTGTTTGTATTCTTAGCGGCAACAAGAAGGGCTAAATCATACAAAATAGCTGTCATTTTATCTTGAGGGATAAGATTTTTAGGTTGTTCTATCAATTTCTCAGCACAAGAAATAAACATAATCATCAATAAAACAAGTGCTATCTTCTTCATGATTATCTGTTAAATGTTAGTCTTTGGGCATTTCTTTTTTTAGAAAACGCACCATTTTCATATGCCAAATGTCCGTTGACAAAAGTATGGGATATTTTAGAGTTAAAAGTTACACCCTCAAAAGGAGACCATCCACATTTATAAAAAACATTCTTTCTATCGACTTTCCATGGACTATCCATATCCACGACCACTAAATCTGCATAATACCCCTCACGAATGTACCCTCGCTTTTCTATTTGAAATAATTTTGCTGGATTATGGCACATTTTCTCTACAATTTTTTCCAATGCTATCTTACCTTCATGGTATTTTTCCAACATGGCTGGCAATGCATGTTGCACCAACGGCCCTCCAGAAGGTGCTTTGGTGTATACATTGTCTTTCTCTTCTAAAGTGTGTGGTGCGTGATCAGTTGCCACAATATCAATTCTGTCATCTAAAAGAGCATCCCATAGTTGTTGGCGGTCTGTTGCTGTTTTCACAGCTGGGTTCCATTTAATGAGGGTTCCCTTGTTTTTATAATCTTCATCGGAAAACCAAAGATGGTGAATGCATACTTCAGCCGTAATTTTCTTTTCCTCTAACGGAATATCATTTCTAAAAAGCGCAGTTTCAATTCCTGTAGAAACATGAAAAACATGCAGCCTTGCCCCTGTTTTTTTTGCCAAAGCAATGGCTTTTGAGGAAGATAAATAGCATGCCTCAGCGCTTCTAATTATAGGATGGTATTCAATAGGAATTTTCTCTCCAAATTGTTCCTTGTACTTTGCCATATTTTCCCGAATGGTAGTCTCATCTTCACAATGTGCAGAGATTACCATTTCTGTACTATTGAAAATATTTTCCAACACCTCTTCATCGTCCACCAGCATATTCCCTGTTGAAGATCCTAAAAATAGTTTTACCCCAGAACATGTCTTTTTGTCTAACCTCTTAAGTTCCTCCAAATTGTCATTTGTTCCTCCAAACAAAAAGGAATAGTTAGCAAAAGAAGTTTGTGAAGCAATATTGAACTTCTCCTCTAATTTTTTAATAGTTGTTGTTTGCGGATTGGTATTGGGCTGTTCCATATAAGTGGTAATCCCACCAGCAATTGCAGCTCTGCTTTCAGTTAAAATATTGCCTTTATGGGTAAGTCCTGGCTCCCTAAAATGTACTTGGTCATCAATTATGCCTGGCAAAACATAACTACCATGCACATCTATTACTTGCGCATTTTCATCGCTAATGTTTTTATCAATCTTAAGAATAATATTCTCCTGCAACAAAATATCGGTTTCCAATTGGGCACCTTCATTCACAACTATTGCATTCTTTATCAATATTTTACCCATGTTAAAATTTCTTTTTTTGAAATAAACTTATAAGCTTCATTTTAAAAACTCCAAAAATCGCCTCGCTTATTATAGATGAGTTCATTTTGGATTTTCCACGGACCCTGTCCGTAAAAATAATGGATACTTCTTTAATAATATACTTTTTAAGATGAGCCCTAAACTTCATTTCTATCTGAAAAGCATAACCAACAAACCGTATAGAATCCAAATCTATATTTTCCAAAACCTTGCGTTTATAGCATACAAAACCTGCCGTTGGATCATGTACCCTCATGCCCGTTATAATTTTTACATAAAAAGACGCACCGTAAGACAGCAAAATTCTATATAAAGGCCAGTTTACCACATTGACTCCTTTTTTATAGCGAGACCCTACAGCTACGTCTGCACCATCTGCACATGCCCTATACAATCTGGGTAAATCGTCTGGTCTGTGTGAAAAATCGGCATCCATTTCAAAAATATAGTCATACTTTTTTGCAATGGCCCATTTAAACCCATGTATATATGCAGTGCCTAAGCCTGCTTTTTCTTTTCGCACTTCTAAAAATAGATTATCAGTAAATTCTTTTTGTAATTCTCTTACCTTTTCCGCAGTGCCATCTGGAGAATTATCATCTACAACAAGCACATGAAAATCCTTCTTAAGGGCCAACACAGCTTTTATGATGTCCTCAATATTTTCAATCTCATTGTAAGTAGGTATAATGACTAAGCTATCTACCATTAAATCTCAACTGTTTTTGGCAAAAATAACACTTTAAAACCTGTGAAGAAATCCTAACTTAATTTTATGATTTTTTTAAATACTGCAATAAAGATTGATTATTTGTAATTTTGCTGCCAATCAACAATAAGAATGATAAAAAAACTTCCCAAAATCTTTCTTCTATTTTTAGGCGCTATTTTTTTGTTGAATCTTCTCCAAAGTCATTTAACAGAACTTATTTTTGATGAGGCCTATTATTGGCATTACGCCCAGAATATGGCTTGGGGTTATTTTGACCACCCTCCAATGGTTGCTTTGCTTGTTAAAATCAGCAGTTTTTTCTTTGATGGAGAATTGGGCGTACGTTTTATGGGGTGTGTATTATCTGCTGGGATATACATTATTTTATGGTCTTTAATAGACAATCCTAAAAAGAAAGAGTACATAACCCACTTCTTTATACTGGTCTTTTCAATGACCCTTGTGCATGCCTATGGATTTTTAACCTTGCCAGATACTCCTCTTTTATTTTTCACTGCCCTATTTTTATTGACATATAAGAAGTTTTTGCAAAAACCATCTGTTCTTTTGGCTGTTTCTTTAGGAATGGTAATGGCTGCGTTAATGTACAGTAAATACCATGCTGTTCTGGTCATTATTTTTGTGTTATTGTCCAATATTAAGCTAGTGTTGAACAAATATGCATGGTTGGCGGTGATAGTTGCCTTAATTAGTTATACTCCACATTTTATATGGCTATTTGAAAACGATTTTATTTCCATTAAATACCACCTTTTTGAAAGACCTAACCGTGCTTATGAATTTGCAGATTTTACATTAGGTTTCTTTGTTAACCTTGTTGCCATTCTTGGTTTTACTTTTCCATGGATCTATTGGGCGTTGTTTAAAACAAAAGCATCTGACAAGTTTACCAAAGCACTTCTGTTCTTGACATATGGCGTATTGGTTTTCTTCTTTATTTCCAGTTTTAACAGGCGTGTACAGACTCAATGGATTATAATTATTTCCATTCCTTTGGCTATAATTGCTTTCAATTTTTTATTACAGAACCAAACTGCGAAAAAATGGATCTTTAGAATGGGAATAGCAAATATTATTGTGTTGCTATTTTTACGAATAGGATTAGTTTATAAGCCATTGTTCCCTGTAACATATGAATCTCACGGAAATAAAGAATGGGTAAACAGTTTACAATCCCAAATAGGGGATACACCTGTTGTTTTTGAAAACTCATATAGATTATCTCCAATGTATACCTTTTATTCTGGCAATACTTCCTATTCATTAAATAACCTGTATTATAGAAAAAATCAGTATTCTATTGATAGTACAGAATTTAAGGTGCAGCATAAAAAAATTATGTACGTCTCAAAGTATCTAAAAAAAGGAGATGTTAATTTCCTCAATAATAAAGGAACTGTTTATTATGGAAATTATATTGAAAATTTTGAATCCTATAGAAAACTAAAAACCTTTGTAAATAATGGAAAAATCATTAACCTTAATGAAAAGAATGCCCTTCAATTAAAAATATACAATCCTTATACAGAAGACATTGCCATTGAAAAATTAAAATTTAATGGAATATTCCTTAACCACTATAAACAAACAAAAGAATCTATACCTATTTCTGTTAATCCCTTAACTATTGAAACAAAAGTTTTAAAGGCAAAGGACACTACCTTTTTTATGTTTAAATTACCCACACCAAAGACAAAAAACCTTGGTTATTTTAAGGTGAGTATATCAGAAAACGGTTTGCTTACAGGATTAAATGGTGAAAATGTAAAATTAGAATAATGGAACCTATTCAAAGAACACTAGACTCCATAGATTGGATTACTGTTGTCCTCTTCTCTAGTTTAATCTTTATTGTTATTGTTAAAAGCATGTTCTATAATAGGTTTATGGACTTTATTGTTCTCCCCTTTAATAACAGGTACATCTTTATATATAATAAAAAGGATAAATTATTGAATTGGTTTCAAATATTCATTACCATTTTTCAAGTATGTAATTTTTCGCTTTTCATTTATTTAGCATTCAATATATTATCTCAATCTGATTATAGCTCATCCATCTCCTTTTACTTTATAATTTTAGGCCTATTGTTCTTATTTATGCTTATCAAAATTTCATTGCAACTTGGTAATGGTTATATTTTTAACTCCAACAAGGTTATTTCAGCATTCATTTTTAAAAAGCTAACCTATTTAAACTACAGTAGTATACTTATGTTCATTGCGAACGTTATGCTATGTTATGTTTTTAAAGGTTCAAAAATTGTTGTTTATTTAAGTATCTTCTTAATTCTTTTAGTAAATGTAATAGGTTGGGTAACAGCGTTAAGAAATCATCAAAAATTCTTACGGGCAAACTTTTCCTATTTTATTTTGTACCTTTGCACTCTCGAAATTGCACCCTTTGTGATTATTGGAAGCTACCTAAAAAATTAACGGCATATGAAAGTAAAGACGATTTTGGTATCTCAACCTGAGCCAAAAATGGAGAACTCCCCATATTCACGGCTAATTGAAAAAGAAAAAGTTAAGGTTGATTTTGTTCCTTTTATACATATTGAAGGGGTACATGCCAAAGAAGTGAGGCATCAAAAAATTGATCTTAATAATTATACTGCCATCATTCTTACAAGTAGGAATTCCGTTGACCATTTTTTTAGAATTGCTGAAGAAATGCGTTTTAAAGTTCCAGATTCAATGAAATATTTCTGTCAATCTGAAGCGGTGGCTTACTACCTTCAAAAATATGTAGTGTACAGAAAGCGGAAAATATATGTAGGCAAAAGAAATTTTGATGAATTAATTCCTTTGTTTAAAAAATATAAAGAAGAAAAATTTCTTTTACCGTCTTCAGACGTTTTAAAATCCGTTGTTCCCAATACCTTAAACGAATTGGGAGTAGATTGGACAAGAGGTATTTTTTACAAAACAGTAATCAGTGATTTGTCTAATTTAAGAGATGTATCTTATGACGTACTGGTTTTCTTTAGCCCATCTGGAATAGAATCACTTTTGAAAAACTTCCCTGATTTTGAGCAAAAAGAAACTAGAATAGCAGTATTTGGAAACTCTACAGTAGACGCTGCCACAAATGCTGGTCTTAGAATAGATATTAAGGCACCAACACCTGAAACGCCTTCTATGACCATGGCATTACAGAAGTATATTACTGTTGCCAACAAGAAGTAGCTTTAAACTTTTCTTATTTTTCTGTTGAAGTTCTTATTATAGAATAGCCCAATACGGCCCATCCTAAAATAAGCAGCATTCCACCAATAGGTGTTATAAACCCGATTGTTTTAAAATTAAAACCTGTAAGGTCATTTGTTGCCAAAAGATATATTGAAAAAGAGAACAGGACAGTTCCTGCTGTAATAAGATAATACACCATCTTACTCTTCTTTTCTGAAACCAAGTCCATATTTCCCAGTATCAACAAGAAAAAAGCGTGATACATTTGATACCTAACCCCAGTCTCAAAAGTGGCCAAATTCTCCTGACTCATCAACTTTTCCAACCCATGTGCTCCAAAGGCACCTAAGATTACCGCCAACATCCCAAATAGAACACCAGTGACTAATATTGTTTTTTTCATAACTTTTTGTGTTCAATTTTTTATAAATGTAACAATTTGATACCTTAGTCCTCCGTTTACATATCAAAAATACATCATTCAATGCAAAGAAAAATTCTTCTTATAGGTGCAGGTAAATCCACTTCATACTTAATCGATTATTTTCTGAATAAATCTGAAAAGGAAAATCTTTATCTGACCATTGGTGACCTAAATCCAAAAAATATCTCTGATAAAATAAGGTCACATTCTCGTTGTAACGTATTACAATTGGATATTTTTAATGATGACCAACGGTCAGAAATCATCAAAAAAACAGACATTGTTGTTTCTATGTTACCTGCACGGTTTCATATAAAAGTGGCCAAAGACTGTATTATACACAGCAAACATTTGGTCACAGCATCTTATATAAGCAAAGAAATAAAGGAATTAGACCTAAAAGCCAAAGAAAAAGGATTGATTTTTATGAATGAGATTGGTGTAGATCCTGGTATTGACCATATGAGCGCCATGGAAATTCTTGATGGCATTCGCGAAAAAGGTGGAAAAATATTGCTTTTTGAGTCCTTTACTGGTGGATTGGTCGCTCCTGAAAGTGACAATAACCTTTGGAACTATAAATTTACATGGAACCCTAGAAATGTGGTAATCGCTGGTCAAGGTGGTACAGCAAAATTTATACAGGAAGGCACCTACAAATACATTCCATATCACAATCTTTTTAGAAGAACGGAATTTTTGGACATACAAGACTATGGAAGGTTTGAAGCCTATGCCAACAGAGATTCCTTAAATTACAGAAAAGCATACGGCTTAAACAACATACTCACATTATATAGAGGTACCATGAGAAGAGTCGGTTTTTCTAAAGCATGGAACATATTTGTACAATTGGGCATGACGGATGATAGCTATACCATTGAAAATTCTGAAGGAATGGCCTATCGTGATTTTGTGAATCTTTTTCTCCCATATTCCTCAACAGATTCAGTAGAGTTAAAACTGCGTCACTACCTAAAAATTGACCAAGATGATCTAATATGGGAAAAATTAGTGGAGCTCAACTTATTTGATTCCAACAAAAAGATTTTTCAAAAAAATGCCACTCCAGCACAAATGTTACAAAAAATATTGGAAGACAGCTGGACCTTACAAAAAGGTGAAAAAGACATGATAGTCATGTACCATAAATTTGGTTACGAGTTAAATGGCTCAAAACAGCAAATAGATGCCAATATGGTTGTCATTGGTAAAGACAGAAACTATACAGCCATGTCAAAAACCGTTGGCTTACCCGTCGCAATAGCCACTTTGCTCATATTGAACAAAAAAATAACCACTCCTGGGGTACAAATTCCCATTACCAAAGAAGTGTACCAACCAATTCTTACCGAATTAAAAGAATATGGTATTTCATTTAAATCCATTAAAGCCCCATATGTTGGTTACAATTCTAGTTCTATTACTAATTAGACATTGAAACATAATTGGTATATTTACTTTCAACTTGAAACAGTATAGATGAAATCTACCAATGGAAATGTAAAAATTGATGGAATTGACAAGAAAATCCTAAGATTTTTAATGCAGGATGCCCGTAAACCCATTTTGGAAATAGCCCGAAATATCGGGATATCTGGTGCAGCTATTCATCAACGACTTAGAAAATTGGAAAATTCTGGTTTAATAGCAGGTTCTAAATTCATCATTAATCCAAAGGTTTTGGGGTATACCACCATGGCATATATTGGTATCTTTTTGGATAAGGCCATGAGCAATCCCATGGCAGTAAAAGAATTGGAGAAAATTCCTGAAGTGCTAGAATGCCATTACACCACAGGAAATTGGTCCATTCTCATAAAAATATTATGTAAGGACAATGAGCATTTAATGCATGTGCTTAACAAAAAAATACAGCAAATAGAAGGTGTTTCCAGAACAGAGACCTTTATTTCTTTACATCAACAAATAGACAGACAGATTACTATATAAAAAGGACGCCTTTACAGTGCCCTTCTATTTTTTATTGCTTTGAAAAACTAATCTCTACTAGCCACCCTCATTGCAAAATATAACAATGTTGCCAATGCACCAATAGCCGCAACCACATAAGTCCTAGCGGCCCATTTTAAAGCGTCTTCAGCACCCGCATATTCTTC
>CAYNLI010000016.1:0-6248 GCA_964398035.1 uncultured Flavobacteriaceae bacterium
CCATTATAAAATTACTCTTTTAATTGCTCTTTTGTGGGCAAAGAATCAATGGCGCCATAATTGGTAGTGGTCAATGCACCGGCTTTATTGGCTTTTTTAACCATTTTAAGCAGTAATTGGTTGTTTTCCAAAATATCAAAAGGGTTGTTCAGTTCGGCTATTTGCAGCAATAGGCAACCAATAAAAGCATCCCCGGCACCCGTAGTATCAACAGGGGTCACTTTTATGCTGGGCACTGTTAATTTTAAGTTTGGGGCACTGATGTAAGTTCCCTCGCTCCCCAGTGTAACGGCAATGATTTTTGCACCTGCTTCATGCAGAAAATGACAGGCATTGTCCATGGTTTTCTGTCCAGAAATGAGCAACGCTTCTTCAATACTAAATTTGCACAAATGCGCTTTTTGAATAAAAATCAACGCCTTTTTTATAAAAGCAGCCTTATTGTCCTTCCAAAGATCACCCCTATAATTAGGGTCAAAACTGATAAAGGCATCTTGGGTCAGTGCGTCAAAATAATAGCGGCCATAGGCTTCTTCTAGATTGCCCCCTAAAAATGCGGTTGCTGCCCCAAAATGAATCAAATTTCTTTTAAAATCGTTTTTAAGGTTCTTGTCATATTTTAACTCCTTGTCCGCCCCACGACTAAAAACAAAATCGCGCTCCCCATCTTCAGCAAGGGAAACAAAGGCCAAGGTGGTAAATGTTCTGGATTGTTGTGCCAAGGAAATATCCACATCGTTTTTTTCCAAAACATTCAATAGAAAGGTGCCAAAAGGATCATCGCCTACACAACCTACAAAAAAACTCTTGCCACCAAGTTTGGCAATGGTACAGGCAACATTTGCGGGGGCCCCACCCGCTTTTTTAGTGAATTCTGTTGCTTTAGAAAGGTCACTTCCCTGTTTTTCGGCAACAAAATCAATTAAAAGTTCACCAATACAATAGACCTTGTTCATTATATTTCTGATATAAGTCCCAAGGTAAACAGAAATGCGCGGCTATTCCAAAATTTTAAAGCACTTTGTAACAAGTGCTTTTGTTTTATCCACATTTAGAAGACCCACAATCTTTACAGGTAAGACAGCCTTCCTGGTATATGATGTTGGCAGAATTACAATTGCTACATTTTTGTCCTTTCGCTTCTGTGCCGTCTTCTACATATCTTTTTAAGGCGCGGGCAACACCATTTTTCCAAGTGTTTATGGACTCACTGTCCAATTGTAGGCTATTGATAAGGCCTACCACTTTTTCAATGGGCATGCCATGGCGTAATGTGCCCGATATCAATTTGGCATAGTTCCAATATTCTGGGTCAAATTTATGGGACAGTCCTTCAATTGTGGTTTTATAGCCCCTTGTGTTATGGTACTGAAAATCATAACGAGAACTTCCATCTTCATTTCTGTTTTTTATGATCAAGCCGTCATTGACCCAACGTGGAATCAAGATACCATCCTCATCATCTGCCAATCCCGTAAAAATTTCATAGGGTTTATCATCCAACAAACCAATAAAAGCGATCCATTTTTCTTTGTTGTTCTGGAAGCGAACTACATGCGTCCCTAAAGTTTGTGGGCGCTTGGTAGAGAACGTTGTTAAAGTTTCCCCGGCCTCTTCTTTTTCATTGTCATTGGAAATCAACACGCCTGTTCTAGAACCATCACGATAAACGGTTACTCCTTTGCAACCAGCTTTCCATGCTTCTAGATACAACTTGCCCACCAGTTCTTCAGACGCATCGTTGGGAAGATTTATGGTGACACTTATAGAATGATCCACCCATTTTTGGACACCACCTTGCAAATGTATTTTACTGAGCCAGTCGACATCATTGGAAGTAGCTTTGTAATAAGGTGATTTTTCTACGATTTTATCAAGCTCTTCTTGAGTGTATTTTTGTTCGATATCAAAACCGTTGACCTTCATCCATTGCTTAAACCGATGATGAAACACTACATATTCTTCCCATGAATCGCCCAGTTCATCAACAAAATCCACTTTCACGTTTTTGTCATTGGGGTTTACCTTTCTACGGCGTTTGTACACAGGAAGGAAAACGGGCTCAATACCAGAGGTGGTCTGGGTCATTAAACTGGTGGTTCCAGTAGGGGCAATGGTCAATAATGCAATATTTCTGCGCCCATGTTCCAGCATTTCATAATACAGTTTTTCGTCAGCTTCTTTTAAACGAAGGATAAATGGGTTTGTTTTTTCTCTTTCAGCATCAAAAATTTTAAACGCCCCACGATCTTTGGCCATATATACAGATGCCCTGTAGGCTTCCAAGGCTATTGTTTTGTGAACTTGGATGGAGAATTCATTACCTTTTTCACTTCCATAACGGAGTCCCAATGCTGCTAGCATATCCCCTTCGGCAGTTATTCCAATACCGGTACGGCGACCTTGGACTGCCTTTTCCTTGATTTTGTTCCACAACCTGTATTCCGTAGCTTTTGTTTCTTCCAGCTCAGGATCAGCCTTTATTTTTGCCAGAATCCCATCCACTTTCTCCAGCTCTAGGTCAATGATATCATCCATGATGCGCTGGGCAGCGGCAATATGTTTTTTAAAAAGGGTGAAATTAAAAACAGCATTATCCGTAAAAGGTTCTTCTACATAAGAAAACAAATTAATGGCCAATAACCTGCAGGAGTCATATGGGCATAAGGGAATTTCTCCACAAGGATTTGTGGAAACAGTTTTATAACCTAAATCAGCATAGCAATCTGGCACGGATTCTTTAATAATGGTATCCCAAAACAAAACTCCAGGTTCTGCGGATTTCCATGCATTATGCACTATTTTGCCCCAAAGTTTTTGAGCTTCAATTTCTTTGGAAATTTTGGGATTGTTGCTGTGCACAGGAAATTTTTGGGTATAGGAACCATTGTTTTCCACTGCTTTCATAAAATCATCATCGATTCGTACTGAAATGTTGGCCCCGGTTACTTTGCCTTGTTCCATTTTGGCATCAATAAAATCCTCTGCATCTGGATGGTTTATGGAAACGGACAGCATTAATGCTCCCCTGCGCCCATCTTGTGCCACTTCTCGGGTAGAATTGGAATAACGTTCCATAAAAGGAACAAGCCCCGTTGAGGTCAATGCAGAATTTTTGACTGGTGATTTTTTTGGCCTGATGTGTGAAAGATCATGGCCTACGCCACCACGTCGTTTCATTAATTGCACCTGTTCCTGATCTATTTTCATGATGCCTCCATATGAATCTGATTTGCCCTCGTTTCCAATTACAAAACAATTGGAAAGTGATGCTATTTGAAATGGATTGCCAATACCGGCCATTGGACTTCCCTGTGGCACAATATATTTGAAGTTCTTGATTAGGTCAAAGATTTCGTCCTCAGTAAATGGATTGGGATATTTTTGTTCTACACGGGCTATTTCCCCTGCAATTCTGTGATGCATATCATTGGGGTTCAGCTCATAGATATTTCCCTCAGAATCTTTCAAGGCATATTTATTTACCCATACCCTGGCAGCTAGATCATCTCCATTAAAATAGGATAAACTTGCTTTAAAAGCTTCATCTTGGGTATAGGTTTTTCTTTCAGGCTGGACTGTTTTTGTGGACATGTATGATTTTTTTTAAGGTGAACAGGAACAATGACTTTGTAAAATTACCAAGAAAAAGCATAACAATTACATGATAAATATCATAAAAGTGAACAAAAAATATTATCTTATTAATTGATTATCAGCATATTAAAAAATAACTAACAATAAAAAGTGAACAAATAAATAAAACTTAAGGAATTTTTGTTCAGTCTTGTTGGCAATAATGTTGATGGAGCACTTTGTTTTATAATTCAAGAGAAATAAGCTCGTTGTGCTTTGTCCATTTTGAAGAAATCCTTACCTTTTAAAAAATTAAAAAACACCATTAACATGAACCTATTTGATGAAATAAAGAACAAACTTAGTCACGAATTTATTGATATAATAGAATGGCTGGACAATACAAATGACACCATAGTCCATCGTTTTGAACGCTACCAGAACGAGATTAAAAACAATGCGAAACTTATTGTCAGGGAAGGGCAAACGGCCGTATTTATAAATGAGGGGCAGTTGGCAGATGTTTTTACTCCCGGCACTTATACTTTAAGCACAAAGAACCTACCAATTCTAACCACTTTAAAAGGTTGGAAATATGGGTTTGACAGTCCTTTTAAGGCTGAGGTCTATTTTGTGAACACACGTTTGTTCACAGATGAAAAATGGGGAACAAAAAATCCTATAATATTAAGTGATGAACGTTTTGGACTAACTGAAATCCGTGCTTTTGGAACCTATAGTTTTAGAATAAACGATGCAGGAAAATTTATAGTCGATGTTGTAGGGACTGATGGCAATTTTACCAATTATGAGATAAACGAACATTTAAAAAGTTTGATCGTCACCCGTTTTACGGATACTGTGGGCGAGGCCAACCTACCTATTGAGCTGTATGCCGCAAATACATCAGAGTTGTCTGAAACTTGTAGGGAGGTAATGCAACCAGAATTTGGCAGGGTTGGGATAGAATTGGAGAAATTCTACATTGAGAATGTTTCCATGCCAGAAGAACTTAAAAAAGAAATCTTTGAGTATAGCCGTTTGGATAAATTGGATTTAGGCAAACTGGCACAGTTTAAAGCTGCTAAAGCCATGGAAGAAGCCGCAAAAAATGAAGGCGGTACTGCCGGTGCAGGCATGGGCATGGGCATGGGCTTTGTTTTGGCCCAGCAAATGGGAAACATGTTCAATCCACAAATGGGGCAACAACAACCTTTTGGTGGCCAGCCAGTACAAGGAGCTGCCGTTCCGCCCCCAATGCCAATACAAGTAGCATATCATTATGCATTGAATGGTCAACAACTGGGGCCAGTTTCTATAGACAAACTTAAAGAGCTTTTTGCCAATAGAACTATAAATAAAGATTCTTTGGTTTGGAAACAAGGAATGCAAAATTGGACTTCTTTAAAAGATATTGAAGAACTCAAAGCGTTTTTGGGAGGAAATACACCGCCACCATTGCCAACAACCTAAACCGAATTAATTTGTTTTGTAGTGGATTCCCCTTTTTATGGGAATGACAGATAATATTCATGGAAGAAACCCTTAAATCTGAAGATAAAAGACCTTGCGCCAATTGTGGTGCGGAGTTAAAATATAAACCAGGTTCTCATCAATTAAAATGTGGGTACTGTGGGTATGAGGAGTTTATTGAACAGGCCAAAAGCAGCTTTGAAGAATTAGAATTGCAGCACTATTTAAAGGTGGTTGGCGAAAATGCCTATACAAAGACCATAAACTTGCTTCACTGTAAAAACTGTGGCGCCAACCAGCATGTAGAGGAAAACTACAAATCTTTGTCCTGTGTATATTGTGGAGAACCATTGATAAAAGAGGATGTTGAGGAAGAGGGGTGGATTTTGCCTGGAGCTCTAGTTCCTTTTCAGTTGGATACTAAAAAGGCGAGGGGTATTTTTAAAAACTGGGTCACTAAAATATGGTTTGCACCCAACAAGTTGAAAAAAGCCGCTTTAGACCCAGAAGGGATACATGGACTGTATGTTCCTTTTTGGACTTTTGATGCGCAATTGGATGCCTCATACCAAGGGCAGCGAGGGGATTATTATTATGTGACTGAAACCTATAGAACCAAAAATGGAACTCGGACCAGACAGGTAAGAAAGACTAGATGGTCCCATGCCTCGGGAGATGTAGAAGGGTTTATAGATGATATTTTGATCAATGCTTCAGAAAAAAAACGAAGGGATATCCCTTCTAAAATAGCACATTGGAATTTAAAGGAGTTGGTGGTTTTCAATACAAAATACCTATCTGGGTTTGTTACGGAGAAATATACCATATCCTTAAAAGATGGTCACCATCAATCTTTTCAAGAGGCCAAACAAACAGCCCATAATTGGATTCGCCAGGATATTGGCGGTGATACACAGCGCATTCACAATACGGACATAAAGCTATCCAAAGAAACCTTTAAGCATATTCTTTTGCCTGTATACATTAGTTCTTATGAGTATAAAGGGAAAGACTATCACTTTTATATCAATGGCCAAACGGGGAATATTAGTGGCACACATCCATATTCTTTCTGGAAAATATTCTTTTTAGTGCTATTGGTCATTGTAATCATAGCAGTTATTGCGATTTTTGCACAATGAGAACATTGGTAATCGGGGACATACATTCTGGACTTAAAGCATTGCAACAAGTATTGG
>CAYNLI010000016.1:6348-33562 GCA_964398035.1 uncultured Flavobacteriaceae bacterium
ACATTGGTAATCGGGGACATACATTCTGGACTTAAAGCATTGCAACAAGTATTGGAAAAAGCGGAAGTTTCCTCCAATGACAGATTAATTTTTTTAGGGGATTATGTAGATGGATGGAGTGAAGCTGTAGAGACAGTCAATTTTTTAATCGAATTAAAGAAAACCCATAGGTGTGTTTTTTTAAAGGGCAATCATGATGAACTTTGCCATGATTGGTTAACAAAGAGAGAAAATAACCCAACATGGTTAAAACATGGCGGTACTGCAACCATGAATTCTTATGAAAAGATTGATAAAAATACACTGAACATTCATATTGCCTTTTACGAAAATTTACAGAATCATTATTTGGATACCGAAAACAGATTGTTCCTACATGCAGGGTTTACCAATTTAAAAGGAATTGATTTTGAGTATTTTACAAAAACTTTTTATTGGGACAGAACCTTATGGGAATTGGCATTGTCATTGAACCCTGATATGAAACAAGATCATGCCTTTTACCCTAAACGACTGAGGTGTTATAAAGAGATTTTTATTGGACACACTCCTCTGACAAGAATAGGGAAAACCACTCCTTTTAATGCTGCCAATGTTTGGAATGTAGATACTGGTGCTGCTTTTAAAGGGCCATTGACTGTTATGGACGCGAATACCAAGGAATTCTGGCAAAGCAATCCTGTACATACTTTTTATTCCAATGAAAATGGAAGAAATTAAATTCAGAGGGCATTTAGGAGAAATAACCCAATAAATACCGACCTTTGTAAAAAATAATTTTATGTCCGCAAAAAATATCAGGATTGAGGTGATGAGAGCCATAGAGGGTAAAGTAGATGGATTTATTGAAGACTATCTTACCCCTATTGAAACCATCTGGCAACCAATAGATTTTTTACCAGATCCTTTGAGTGAAAGTTTTATTGATGATGTAGAACAGATTCGTGAGGAATCTAAAGAGTTGGGATATGATTTTTGGGTAACCATGGTTGCGGATACCATTACCGAAGAGGCCTTGCCAACATATGAATCTTGGCTTATGGATGTTGAAGGAATAGACCAGCGCGGAGGTTATGGTGAAAAACAAAATGGTTGGTCCAAATGGGTACGCCAATGGACAGCTGAAGAAAACAGACATGGAGATGTCCTTAATAAATACCTTTATCTTTCTGGCAGGGTAAATATGCGTGAGGTGGAGATAACAACACAATATTTAATTGCCGATGGTTTTGATATTGGAACAGATAGAGATCCCTATAAAAACTTTGTATATACTTCTTTTCAAGAATTGGCAACAAATATTTCTCACAAAAGAGTGGGTATAATGGCCAAGAAGAAAGGAAATAAATTATTGGCGAAAATGTGCAATGTCATTGCTGGGGACGAAATGAGGCACCACTTGGCCTATAGGGAGTTTATAAAAACTATTTTTGAGCACGATCCAAGTGAAATGATGTTGGCCTTTGCCGATATGATGAAAAGAAAAATTGTAATGCCCGCTCATTTCTTAAGAGAATCTGGGGAAAGTATAGGTGCTGCCTTTGAAAATTTCTCTGATTGCGCACAAAAACTTGGGGTTTATACTGCACAAGATTATATAGAGATTCTTAGGAAGTTAAATGTGTATTGGGAGATAGATACAATTAGAGCTTTAAATGACGAAGCTGAAAAAGCAAGAGATTACTTAATGAAACTTCCAGATAGATTACAACGAATTTCTGAACGAATGAAATTCTCTGAAGTTGAGCATCGCTTTAAATGGGTAGAAGCCAACGGAAGAATGATGTAAATAATAAAAAACCCGATTCATATGAATCGGGTTTTTTATTTCCACATTGTGGTTTAATACCTTGACGCTTGCCACTGGGTAGTTTACTTTAAAGCTTCCCAGCCTTATGCTCATCTTGCCATTTGGCAAGTTTTTTCCATTCTCCTTTATAGCACATTTTGGCTTGCATGGGCCATGATGAAGGGTCGTGAATTTTATAACGGCTTCCACCAGATTTTAAAACCTCTTGGCATTTGGCAACCTTACTTTCAGAAAGTGCTTTCCATGTTTTAATGCCAAAATTATGGAACAAACCTTCTATTTTAGGCCCAATGCCTTCAACAATTTTTAAATCATCTAGCTTTATTTTTTTTCCAAAAGCAGCTTTTGCCCCATCTGCATCAAAAGGAATGGCAGTCAACGTTGCTTTTATGGTTTTGGAAGGAGCACTGACTTTAGTAATGGGCAGTTTTTTATTGCATGCCGCCAAATCAGCTTCTAGTTTGGCATTTTTATCGGTTAATATTTTTAAATCTGTAGAATTGTCAATTGTTTTACTTCCAGATTTTCCAATCAAATAACCAAAAAGAGCTCCTATTAATGTGCATAATAAGGGAATTAACCAGCACCATGTGTTCATGTTTTCATAATCCATATTTTATAATTTAATAGTTAGTGTTTTCATGTTCTCTTTCTTGAGCAGCATTTTCGGCAACAGGATAAGAAGTTGCTTCAGGAACTACCTTTTCTACTACTGGGGCTGTTTCTTCTACATTACCATTACCGCATTCAGTGCAATAGCTAATGTAAAAATAAGTCCCTGCGAGAATGGTTATTAAGATTCCCAACAAGTTTGTTGTTGTTTTTGTCATTGTCAATGAATTAAGTGTTTGAAAGACAATGTATTAAAAAAAATCTAAAAATATTAAATATTCCCCATTAAATATTGATGATCAATGGTTCAACTTTAAAAAAAGGAAGAGTTGTAGTGGGGCCAATATTGTAGCACGAAGGTAAAAAAGCACCAGATATACACTATTTGGCGCCATTTATAATTATAATGATTTTTTGAAGATATTTTTACGGAAATTAGTGGAAACGTTTCGAATCGAACCTAATTTCTCCCAACAAAGTTTTGGCATTGAAAAGGGTTATGAAATATTTTGAGTTAGTTAGTTTAGTTTAATCAGGGGTCATTGTTTTTAGAGAAAACAACTGGCCCTTTTTTATAACCTGAGTTCAACCTAAGATTTTATGTCAAAGAAAAACCATCTAATATTGAATATTTTCAATTATTCTTAATTTATAATTTAATATAAAAAAGGAGTTATAAATTAAAGAGATAGTTTGCAAATCACAAAGAGTATAAATGAAAACAAGAGTGTTATTTATAGTGTTTGTTAGTTTTTATCTTGGCCCCCTTATGGCACAAGAAAAAAATGGGAATATAGTTTCTTTGGAAAAATTGGCAGATTCTCTTTATTATGATTTATCAAATCAGTATTCAGATAAAAACTATATAAAAGCATTGGATTTAAGAAATGCTGTTTTACTAAAATATACGGATACAACCTCGTCAAAATATAAAACTTCCTTAGCTAAAAAGCACGCTTCAAAAGCAATTTATTTGGCATATAAGCAACAATATGACTCCGCAATTGTTTCCTCAAAAAATGCTTTAAAAATTATAGAAAGCCTTAAAAAGCAAAATCTTTTTTTAAAAGGATATGTTTATATGCGCCTATATGAGCAAGTTGCTCGTAATGGTGATTGGAAAACTGCGTATGAACTCACCAAAAAAACACATCAAATATTTAAAGACACACTTGTAGGCAATCATAAATTAATTGCTGATGTTGCGTTTGATATTGGTTATGTTGCGACCACATTTGGTGATTATGATACACAGCTTAAGCAATATATCATAGCCAAAGACATGTATATTTCTTTTATGGGAGAAAACAATCATGATGTTGCCTTAAAGTATCATCATTTGGCTACTGTGTACGGAAACATGGGGTACTATAAAAAAGAACTAGAAAGTTATAAAAATTCAGCTAAGATATGGGAAGCTATAAATTTTGAAGATAAAAGTTATTTGAATATATCTTATGGTTCTTTGTTTTCATGGTATTTACAACATGGTGATTATAAAAAGGCAGAACAATACCTTGTTAAAGGTGAGAAATTAATAAATGATTACAAAGGAGAAAAATGGTTTAATGAAACCTTTAAAGGTAGAACAGAAATAAATACTTGGAGGAATTACGCGGAGTTATACCAACATAAAAACAACACGACCAAGGCATTATTTTATAGTAATAAAATTTTAGATTATCTCAATAATCTAGATGTTAATGATAAAAGAACCAACCCAAATAATGTTCCATATATGAAAAATTGGGTGAATGATAGGAAAGAAATAGGACTGTTATTTAAGGCTGGTTTATTGAAAAAAGAATACCCACAAAAAGCAATATATATATACGAACAATTACTAATCCTGAAAGAAGAAGAAAATAACAAATCAACTTTAACAGAGCGGATAAACCTCATACAGTATTATAGTAATAATAAAGATTATAATAAGGCTCAAATAAATTTAGATAAAGGACTTTTAGAGGCTATTAAAAGAAAGAATGATTATGAAATCATTCAATTGATAGCAGAACAAGCAAATTTGTATATAGTGCAAGATGATGTATTGGAAATGCATGAAAAGTACAAGCAGGTATTCAAAAAAATTCAAAAAGATTCGTTACAAAAAATTGCTTTTCAATCTTTAAAATATAAGAACTGTAAACCTTTTGGAAATAAAGCTTTTGTGAACCTTATTTTAAGAGCAAGCTCCAATTATAAAAAAGCGTATGCGAAAACTGAGAGAGAGAGCTATTTAAAAATTGCACAAAATTTGAATGTACTTGTTTCTGAATTGTTTGCTGTCAATTATGCCTCTTTGAACTATAATGATAAAACCTATACTACTGTAATAAAAATTAATGAACAATTATTAGGCACAGCATTACTATTAAAAGATGAAGTTGTTTTCGATAAGGTTCTTCAAAAAATAGAAGAATCCAGTTCTAGGTTAAGTTGGAAAAATTTTTTAACCAGCAACCAAAGAAAGCACATCAACATTCCTGATTCTATTTTAAAAAAAGAAGAGGGTTTAAATGCACAGCTTCATTTTTATAAGAAAACACTGTTTACATCTAAGGAAAGTAATAAAGAAAAGGTTAGGCTTTGGAAAGAGAAAATATTCGATTTAGAAAAGGAATTAGAGTTGCTAAATGTTTGGTATCAAAAAAATTACACTTCATATTTTAACCAAACACAAAAAACATTTGATTTAGGGTTTTTAAAAACGAAGCTTAAAAAGGAACAAAAAATCATCAAGTATATTTTTGCAGAAGAAAACGTATATGCATTTACAGTTTCTAAGAACACAACACAGCTCTATCTTATTGGAGATAAAATAAATGTATCAAATAGGCTAAAACCTCTAATTCAATTGTTGTCTAAAAGCAGTAATAATGATTTTAAGTCACAGGGACAAGAGGCTTATAAATTACTTTTACCACCACAGGTTTTAGATACTAAAAATGAGCAAGAACTTATTTTTATTCTTGATGATATACTTCATTACTTGCCGTTGGAAATTTTAGTAGATGCAAACGGCAAATATTTAATAGAGAAACATGCCATAAGTTATGCCCCCTCATTACTTTTATGGAACGAACAATTACAGGTAAAAAAATCTAAAAATAATAAGTTAGGGGTCTTTTCTCCAATCTATAAAACGAAGACAACCAATAACCCAAAACGGGACGAAGGTTCTCAACTTTTGGGAGCAAATAGAGAAGCTGAGGAAATAGCTAAACTTTTTAATTCGGATATTTTTTCAGGAAATAAACAGGAATTTATTAAAAATGCCAAGGCATATAATATACTGCATTTAGCAATGCACTCAGCCATAAACAATACAGATTCAGAATTTTCGCATTTAGCTTTTCCTACAGGTCAAGAGGATAATAAATTATTTATATCCGAGCTTTATAATATGAGCCTTAATGCAGATTTAGCTGTATTAAGTGCTTGTAACACTGCTGTAGGGAACTTAGAAAAAGGCGAAGGACTCATTAATGTATCTAGAGCTTTTACGTATGCAGGAGTACCAAGTACTGTTACAAGTTTATGGAAAGTACCCGATAAAGAAACCTCCCAAATTATGATTTCTTTTTATGAATATTTAAAGAAAGGAAAGTCAAAAAATACGGCGTTACAATTGGCAAAATTAGATTATCTATCCTCTACAGATGACGTTGTTTTAAAGCATCCTTATTATTGGGCCGGTTTTATACTTTCGGGAGATATAAGCTCAATTATGTCTCCTACTCCCTATGGAAAATACGCTTTATGGGGAAGTTTAGTATTAATTTTAGGAGCGTATTTTTTTAGAAAAAAACGTTAACATTCATAAAAAACAACATACTAAGGGTAAATCAATAACGTATAAAATGAAAAAAATGAATGTAATATCGGTATTAAGTGCATTTGTAATTTTGTTTTCTTGTTCAAGACAAGAGCAACAAATACAAGAAGAACTAGAAGGCGTTAGTGCCAAAACAGAATTAGATCAAGAAAAAGACAACTACCTTTTTGGTCTTCAAATCTATCATTTGATTGCAGTAGCAGAAATAGTTAAGCTTGAGAAACAAAAAATGGAATTGGTTGTCCAAATTGAGGAAGGGAATAAGAAGGCAACAGAAGAATTGGAAAGTGTACAGCAAAGCATAAACAAATATGAAATGCTATCTGAGAATATGTTGCGAATACCAAGGAAGTTCCCTCGCCCTCCAAAAGGCTGTATAAACCCTGAAGACAAAGGCTGTAGAATAGAAATTGATTTAATACAAGGAATAGTACTTGCTGATGGTGTTGAGCTTCATAAAGTTGAAATTAAAGATTCGAAAAACAATGTAGTTGGTGAAGGCACTAAACTAGGAGAAGATTCTTTAGGGCAACCAGTATTATTGATTAAATCAGATTTTAAAGGAAGTGCCACAATGTATTTCACTATTGAAACAAAATCTGTAGGGAAAATAATATTACCATTGGAAGTTTTTAATAATTGATTAAATAATATATGGTTTGTATCTTGAAGCTCTCTTTTAAAAGAGAGCTTTTTTTATGAAATCGAGCATACTTATTATATTTATTTGTTTTATGTGTTCTCAGGGGCTTGTTTCTCAGCTTCCTGAGGCAGCAATTGATGATGCCCATTACAAGGCACTAGATTATCATTATACCAATAAAGACAGTGCTTATTTTTATTATGAAAAAGCAATACGCTTGGCAGATGGGCAAGATGATTTAGAGAGAACATTAAATAGTTTGGTGTATTTAATTAATGCAAATAGCCATTATTATGACTTAAAAAATTACCGCATAAATTTACAAAGAGAGGACAGCCTATTACTTTTACATGGCAAGAAGGTTAAGGAATTAAGTTTTATTGGGTCTTTCAAAGATTATTTGCTTTTTGATAAAGGCAATTATCATTACAAGATTAAAGAATATGCCACTTCAAAAAAATACTTTCAAGAGCTTTATGCTAAAATAAGCGCAATTCCAGAAAAGGAAAAAACAATAGAAGATGTGGAAATGCTATCTAGCCTTTATAGTTTTTTGGGTCTTATATATAGGCACACAGGTAAATATGACTTGGCAGCATATACTTTTAATAAAGACATAGCCTTAAACTTAAAGCATAAAGATAGTCTTGAAGGATGGGAAACTGGGATAATGAATTCAAAAAAATTGCTTTCCCAAGTACTTGAAGTAAAAAAAGAATACAGCAAAGCCAATGTTCTATTAAAAGAAGCACTATCCTTTTATAAGACAAAAACAAATGACATTAGCTATAAGAATAATTTTCTTTCCTCATATATGTTCTTGGCAAAAAACTATATAAAACAAAATAAATTTAAACAGGCAATACAAATACTTAAAGAGAATGCTTTGTTTTATAAAGAATACAATCCATTTATTAAAGAAGTTTATGCAATATATGGAGATGCATATCTGGGTCTTAAAGAATATCAGCAAGCAGAAAAATACTATCAAAAGAGTCTTTTAGAATCAACTACAATTCATACGAATGAAAAGCACCAAGATGTAGCAAAAGCATATGCAAAATTAGGTAATTTGTATATGCAACAACAGGCATTGGAAAAAGGATTAAGGAACTTTCAATTGGCATTGATACAATTAGAAAAAGAGTTTGAAAATACCGACATTAAAACAAACCCAAATGCTAAAAAGGCGAGTTCAAAAACGGTGTTGATTCCTATTTTAAAGAAAAAACAAGAGGCGTTATTCAGTGCTTATGAAAACACCAAGAATCAAGAATATTTAGAGAATGCCCATGAAACATCTAAAGCAATCATTCGTACTTTAGATGAATTACGTCCCGAGTTTGATAGTAAAATAGACAAGCAATTTTTAATTACAGAAACCTATCCAGCCATTCAGAAAATGGTGCAAATTGCTTATGAGTTGTATAAAAATACGGATAACATAAACTATGTAGAAGATGCTTTTTATTTTATGGAAAAGAGCAAAAGTATCTTATTGTTAGAGGCACATAGAAATTCTGAAGCAACGAAATATGGGAGTGTCCCAGAGACTATTATTAATAGAGAACAACAATTTAGAGCAAACATTTCTCACATTGAGCAAGAAATTTTTGAAGTAGAATCAGAGAATACATCCTTAATTAACTCACTTTACGCTCTTAAAAAAGAGTACAGCGATTATCTTGTCACTATAGAAAAAGAGTATCCTAAGTATTATGCGCTAAAGTATAATTCAGATGTAGTATCTCTATCAACAGTGCAAGAGCAATTGCATAAAAACCAAGCGTTATTGAGCTATTTGGTTGCAGAAGGTAATCTCTACCTTACTCTTGTTGATTCTGAGAAGAAAGCATTTTATAAACTGCCTTTTAATGAAGGCGTAAAGAATACGATTCAACGATTATACAGAAAATCATCAAAACTCGATATTAAGGACGCCACTATTTATAACGATAGTTATAACATTTATCAATCAATTATAGCATCTGCTTTACAAAAAACAACGGCTACAGATTTAGTAATCATTCCCGATGATATTTTAAATTATATTTCTTTTGATGCTTTAACAACATCTAATAAAGAGCAGTCATATCTTTTAGAATCTTATAGTATTAGTTATGCCAGTTCTGCAACAATATTGGAAGAACAGAACAAAACCCAGTTGCAGAATAAGAATAGATTATTGGTTTTTGCCCCTCAATTTACGGATGGATTTATTGCAGTAGACCAAGAAAGAGCCGAAATGTCTCCATTGTTATACAACAAGCAAGAAGCCGAGAACATTGCCAATTATTTTAACGCAACAGTATACAGTGAAAATAAGGCGACCATCAATAATTTTATAGAAGAAGTAGAAAACTACAATATCATACATTTTGCCACGCATGCTTCCGCAAATGATGAATTTCCTGATTATTCGTATTTAGCATTTTCTAATGATAGTAGTACGACATCCAATTTATTATATGTAAAAGATTTGTACAATTATCAGATTAATGCGGATTTGGTTACGTTGAGTGCTTGCCAAACAGGGATAGGAAGGCTGCAAGAAGGAGAAGGAATGTTAAGTTTGGCAAGAGCTTTTAATTACGCAGGAACTTCTGCAATTGTTACTACGTTATGGAAAATAAATGACCAGAGCACTTCTGAAATTATGAGTTCTTTTTATGAAAATTTAAGCGAGGGACTAAATAAAAAAGAAGCATTGCGCCAAGCTAAATTAAGGTATTTATCTGCTAATGAAGACCCGTTTTTAAGACACCCCTATTATTGGTCTGGTATTGTATTAACAGGCAATACAATACCAATAACGGCTGTAAATTATTTATGGTGGTTTTTACTAGGTAGTATTATAATAATACTGGTTGGGATAGGAATTAAAAAATCACTTAGTTTTTACAAAAATAAAGAATAATAATAAGGAAAGGTTTTCCTTATTCAATCTCTTTAAGCAACTGTTGAGCCTCTTTGGTTTTATATAACTCTTTGGTAATTATAACGTTAAGTAGTTTTTTTGCTTTTTGGTCATCCTCTATTTTTAAATACGCAAGTGCTAGGTACCAGTTGGTTTTATCTGTTAAAGTATCCTTTGTTTTAAGATGTTTCAATAATAAAGGAATAGCTTCATCGGCTTTTTCTAATTTTAATAGCGCATTTGCTTTATAAAACAAATAATAAGGTTCTTCTGTGGTTATATATAAATTTGTAAAAAGTGTAATAGCTTTTTTGTACTCTCCTCTTTCATATGCTATAAAAGCCATGGCTTTTATATCTTGCTGTTCATTACTACGTACAATAGGGTGTACAACATTTCTATAGGGAACAAAATAAGAAGCAAAAAGCTCATTTCCAGTAGCTTTATTGTTTGTATTTATAAAATAGGTGAGACCTAATAACAAAGCAATACTTGCTGCAACCAACCATTTTGTATAGGAACGTTTTTGCGTAGCTCCTTTAGATTTCTTTTCTAAATCAGAAATTAATTTTCTAAAACTTAGATCATCCTCATAGGTTACAACCTTTTTTATATTGGTATGTAATGCCACCTCCTTTTTAAAAGCCTCATTATTCTTTAACAATTCATTAAACCCGAGTTCTTCTTTAGAAGTAAGTCTATTATGTATGTATTTTTCTATTAACGCTGCATGTTGCTCCATAGCTTATGATTTAATCATTTCCCTTAGGGTTTTAATACATCTAGATTTTTGACTTCTGACAACACTACTGTCAGAATAATCTGTATGTTCCACAATCTCATCATTGGTTAGTCCTCTGGAAAAGAATAAAGTTAACATCACTTGGCATTTTTTCCCTAATTTTTTAAAATAGGTATGCAATAAACGTTGCTCAATGGTTAGTTCTTCATTTTTTGTTTCAAAAGAAATAAGGTCTATAGTATCGTGTGGATTATGGATGTTTGTATCATAGGAAGTAGTTCTTTTCTTCTCTTTTAAAACATCATAAATCATAAACTTACCAATACCAAATAAGTATGTTTTTAAGGAACTTTTTACAGAATCCAATTTTCCATTTAAGGCATTTTTTCGTAGAGCAATAAATGCTTCTTGATAAATATCAGAAAGGTCATCGGAGTTAAGCCCATATTTTTTTCCAAAACCAAAAAAAGCATCTCTATTACTATAATAGAGGTTACTTATCTCTTTGGGGTTACTTTTTATTAATGTGCTTATAAGTTGCTTTTCCATTATTAGCTATAGGCGAAGGCTATTTAGGTAAATGTAATAAAATTAATTTTTTCATTCTTAATGTTAACATCAATGTTTTTGTAGCTACTAAAGGTAAATAGATAAGATATTGATTATGGAAAATAATAAAGTAAAAAAATTTGGAATATTATTTTTATTTTTTTTGTTGGTAGGAGGGCAATCTACACAAGCACAATTTTGGAAAAAAGTTAAGGAAAGAGTAAAAGATGGGGTAGAAGAAGCTGTTCTTAGAAAAACGGAAGAGAAAGCAACTAAAGAAACGGAGAAAGCAATTGATTCAATTTTTGAAACCCCGAAGAAAATAGGGAAGAAGAATAAGAAAGGAAACACAAGTGCTGAAAATACAGCAGAAGAAATTGACCTACACACTGAATATCATTTTGAATGGAAATATGCTCTAGAACTAGAATCGGAAGAGATAAAAAAAAACAAGAATCAAGGCACTATGAAAATGGTCTATCTCCTATCTCCTGATTCACCAACCTTTGGGTCGCAATTTAATATAGAAAATGGAAACATGAATATGGGAAATATGCTCATGATTATGAATCCAGATACAGGTTCAAATATTATGTTAATGGAAGTAGATGGCAAAAAAATAATCCAAAGAATGCCTAATCTTTCTGGTAAAATGGAGGAAAATAAAGAAGAGAATGAAGACGATTTTAATAACTACACTATTGAAAAAACAGACACAAAAGAGATTTTAGGTTATACATGTCAGGGTTTTAGAATGGTTACAGACAAAGGTGTCATAAATTCCTATATAGCTATAAATGCACCAATAAGCTTTAGTGCAAGCTTATCTGGTAATTCTAATTTTAAACCCAAAGGTTTTAATCCAAAATGGATTAAAGAGTTAGGAAACGGGTTAATGATGGAAATGATTTTTATAAGTTCAAAGAAGAAAAAACACAATATGAAAATGACGTGTGTAGAATTGGTAAAAGAACCCTTTACGGTTAATATAAGTGAGTATAAATCTTTTATGGATATAGAAGAATAAGCAAATTGATTTAGTTGTCTGCACATAAATAATTGCCAGCAAACCACCATATTAAAAAAAATGAAAAAGGTACCATTAATAGAAAACCAAAGTAGGCGAGATTTTTTTATAAAAATGGCGTTAACAGGTTTGGCAACAACCTTGCCACCAATGTTTTTGAGTAGTTGTGAAGATGAAATAAAATTTATAGGCACTGGAAAGGCACCTTTTAAGGTGTGGGAAGAAATGTTACAAGCAATAAAGACTAGCCCAGACTATTTACCCCAAAGAGCAGAAGATTTAATTGCTGCAAAAGACTCTGAGGCCATGTATAATTTTGTGAAAAATAAAATTACGCTTATGCCATTAGAAGCCAATGCTGTATCGTATAACAACTTAGGTAATGGCATTAAATGGGGAATAGATGGTGTTTTACGCTGTGGTATGGCTACTCCCAGAGAAAAAGCAGAGCTACTTAACCTCATGTACCAAAAAGCAGGAATAACGTCTAAAATAGTGTACGAACGCACCGCTATTACCGAAGAGGAAGTTCCTTCATTTTTCTATAGGCCTATTGATAGAGCGTTTAACCCAGAAATTTCTAATAAACAGTTTAAACTCTGGGAAGAAGCCATGGGAGGTTCCAATGAAGAGACAGAGCAAAAAGATGTGATTATAGATTACACAAAAGACGCTAATAAATTAGCAGAAACCATTTTAGAAACGCTGCCAGAGAAAGATAGCTTTGGAAGTAAGTTTAATTTTAAATGGAATAATTATGAAACCCCAACAGTAGAGTTTGTTCAAAATAACAAAACACAGTACGCTCATCTTTTTGATCCTAAAACATCTTTTGGAGAAAAGCACAATTCATTAAATGGGCAACTAACAGAAGCAGAAGCAATACAGGAAAACACAGAAAAAATTAGTTTAAAAATCACCTATAGAGATACAGTTAATCATAAAATAGTAAAAGATCTTATACATGGAGAATGGAATGCCCTTGATCTTGTTGGCAAACAAATTCAGCTTAGTTTTTTACACGGGCTTAGTCTAGAGGAACAAGTAGTAACCCCTATTGGTAATTTACGCACGTTTACGCCTGCACTAGCCTTGCAGGCCATAGATGAGGGTTTAGAATATAGCCAAGAACGTTCTTTCATAGCAGACCCTATTACTATTGATGGCAAAAGGATAACCCTATCCGAAGATAAAAATTATGGCCCTAGTGGTATTGAAATTGCACCTAAACCACATCCTGAATTACAAAATAAGGTGCAAAATTTGGATGTAACTCCAAAGGTTTCGGGGTATCCTATTGTAAAGTTAAGTATTGATGCTACGGATGCATCAGGCAAGAGTATTGAAGGACTTTCTGCTACAGATTTTAAAATTTCCGACAATGGAAAACCAATTAGAGCATTGTTAGAGAATAATAGACCTACACCTAAAATTTTAGTATTGTATGATAACACAGGGAGTATGTCATATAGTTATAGTGGGAAAGGTTTGGCGAATTTTAACTCGAATTTAAAAGAAAAAATAAAGGAAAGATATTCAGATGTAATTTTTGATTCTAGACCTGTACATAGTCATAAATTATATACAGGTTTGTTAGCTGCTTCACAAACAGACTTTGATTTGATAGTTTATATTTTTGATGGGGGATTGGATGATAAATTTGAGAACAAGAATGCTTCTGTTTATAGTTCGGGGCCTCCTGTTTTAGCAGTTAAAGCATACAATGGTTATAATGATACTTCTGGTTTAAAAACCTATACTGAAATAGCAAAGATTACAAATGGTAAAGTGATTGATACCAATGACCAAGAAAAAGTAATTGAAGAAATTTTCAGGACTATCGTAGAAGAAATAAAAATAGCTCCTTATGTTTTTACATATGCCTCAGCGGATAAAACAAAGCCTCATGTCGTTGAAGTAACCTTAGATAATGAGCGATTAAAAGCTATAGAAAATTATACGTTTCCTTCCTTAGCATTAGAGCAAATAAATGGAATTTCAGGCATATACTTAGAATTAAAAGTAGGTAAAAATGCTCCTATAAAAAGAGTGCTGGCAGGTTGGGACCCCCAGTTGAATTATTACGACAACCCAACAAATGCAGATAGAATTGCAGTAAAACAAGTCATATTAGGTGGTCTTATGCTAGCCGTTGAAGGAGAAGGTCCTACGTTGGCAGTGGCATTGGCAGATTTGTTGAAATCAAAGTTATCGCATAGAAAATGGGGAGAAGCCCATTTAGACAATGATATTAAAAAAGCTGCCGAAGAATTAAGCAAAGGAAGCATTCATATTCCATCTGTATTAATACCTATGCTCGCCCCGTTACAAGACCAAGTTACCACAACTTCTATTACCTACCCTACTGGTTATAGAATGTGTTTGCTTAAAAATAGGATAGGTCTAGATGCGCCTTCTGCTTTTACTTTCGATTATTTGTCTACATCTCACTACCATACCATGGCAAAAGATAGGGAAGAACGTTTTGTTACTACCCTAAAAAAAACAGCACAATTAGCGATTAGAGAAGGTACTTTATTTCAGCAAAGTACCTATACAGCATTGCGAGGTGTAAAATACATTGACTCAAACACGGCCAATACTGAAGATTGGAGATACAGCGTAATGGATTACAATCATAAGGATTTTCAATATTGGAATGAAAAAGTACTGAGAGGTCAACATGGCACCACTACAATTTTTGATATTACAGCAAGCTCAAAATCTTTTTGGCAATTAGCTAATAATTCAGGAGAACTATATGGTATTATGCCAGATAGTTCTGGGGGTGGTGGCGATATGTTTAAAAAACAATTGGATGAGTTGAGCTTAGTTGTCGACGCTTATATGCTCGTTTTAGGCTTAGTTGGAGCTGGAAACCCTTCATTATCAGTTGTAGCTTCATTAAAAAAAGCAGAGGTGAGATTATGGGCAATAGCATGTGAATCAATAATAGTTATGGATACTACTGGAATGGATGAAGCAATAATAAAAGTTATGCAACAATTAGCTTGTAATATTTTTAAAGATATAGCTCTCTTTGGTTTGGGGAATTATGGCACTAGCATAGGAGGTCTAGAGCTTCTTATTGGCTTAATGGGTGGTAAGAGCCCTTTGTCTTGTTAAAAATATTATCCTAAACATTTACTTGAGTTCGTTTATTATAGTTAGTGATTAATCCCTTGGTGTATCATCAAGGGTTTTTTAAAAATTATTCAAACCCTAAATAAGGGAATTATATTGTAATCAAGATGATGGTAATTAACCTGCTAACTACTTCAAAATAACATATTGTGTATTGATATTCTGTCTGCCAGCCTTGATTGTACCTAAGAGGAATAAAAATTTCAAAAAGAAAAGAAGAACATAAAATTAGGTATGCTATTGAAGTTGTTAATGATTCCCTGATAGCAGGAATAAAACTAAACGCAAATAAACCCACGAGTGGAATAAACATTAGTTCTCTAGTTTTTTTCTTAAAAAATAAGGACAGAGGGGCTAGTAATAAATTAAAAGTCTAATAATTCAATATTAATGTTAACATCATAATTTTTTAGTGGACTAAAGAAAAACCAAACAGTTTACCCTTCTATTCTAGTCTATTTAGAATAAAAGAGTAGCTGTGCAATTAGTCTACTATGAATAAAACGACACTAAAGTTTATTGCTCTTTTTTCTATCATTTTTGTATTCATAAATACCTCTTGTACAGCTGTAGAAGACACCTCTGTATCAGATGCCGAAAGTATAGAGTTACTTTCTGGCAATGACCAAACAGCATTAGCAGGAGCACTTTTAGAAACCCCAATAGAGGTACTGGTAAAAGACCAATTTAATCATGCCTTTGCAGAAACTATTGTTCGTTTCTCGGTCACAGAAGGTTCTGTTTCCTCAGCTACAGCAAAAACAGACGCTAGAGGTATAGCAAGTGTCAACTGGACTCTTGGTCAAAGCACAGGCACACAAACTTTAACTATTTCGGCATTTAAGAAGGATGGTACTACAGCATTAGCTCCACTTTCTATTATTGCTAATGTAGAAGCAATACAACAAGAAGCTGCAAGTTTAGCTTTGGTTTCTGGAAACAATCAGACGGGATTAATAGAAAATGCCTTAAGCGCTCCAATAATTGTTATTGTTAAGGATGATAATGATGTTCCAGTTGCTGGCGCTACAGTTACTGTTTTAGTAAATGATGGGTCTGTAACTTCCAGTGCATTAACAACAGATACTAACGGACTTGCAAGCATTAATTGGACTTTGGGAGACACTATTGGTGAACAAACAATTTCTGTAATGAGCTTTAAGCCAGATGGTACAACACCGCTTAGTGGTTCTCCATTAACTATAACAGCAAATGTCTCTTCTGAATCGCCAATTGCAGATATACTGCAATTAGTATCAGGAGGTAATCAATCAGGTACAGTAGGAGAGCCATTAGCAAATCCAATAATAATACGTGTATTAGACCAGTTTGAAAACCCATTTGAAGGGGCATTAGTTAGTGTTTTAATCGTTGTCAATGAACTTCCTTTTACGCTAATTTCAGACACTAACGGCCTTGTAAGCATAAATTGGACTTTAAGTGGTCTGGTTAACACCCAAGACATGATAGTTAAAGCCTTTAAAGCTGATGGTACTACGCCACTCACAGGCTCACCAATAGCGATTACCGCAACAGGAGAAGCAGCAATAGCAGCAGATGTTTTAATAAACACGTCAGGAGATAATCAAACAGGTACAGTGAGTACAATGTTGACAAGCCCAATAGTTGTACGTGTATTAGATCAGTTTGAAAATCCGTTTGTCGGAGCAACCGTTAATTTTGCAACAACAGATGGTTCATTATCTGCAAGTTCAGGCATATCGGATGCGAGTGGAAATGTATCAGTAAACTGGACCTTGGGGACAACTGTAGGTACACAAACCTTATCGGTTACAGCCTTTAAACCAGATGGTACAACTCCACTTACGGGCTCTCCATTAATTATTACAGCAAACGGAAGTGCAGCATTAGGAGCGGATATTTTAGTATTAGTATCTGGCGGAAGCCAAGAAGGACTTATTAATACAAGCCTTGCAGAACCAATTGTAGTAAGAATATTAGATCAGTTTGAAAATCCATTTGCAGGAGCAACGGTGTTTTTTACACCAACTAATGGTTCTGTTTCTACCCAAACAGTAATTACCAACAGTAATGGTGAGGCAGAAACATCATGGACATTAGGTTCAGAAATTACAGACCAATTATTAACGGTTAGCGCTTTTAAAGCAGACGGTACAACACCACTTAGTGGATCCTCAATATCGATTTTTGTTAGCGCACAAGCTCCATTAGCCATAGGAGATTATTATGAAGGAGGTGTTATTTTCTATCTAGATAATAGTGGCGAACATGGATTGGTGTGTGCTGTAAGCAATCAAGTAGACAATACTCCATGGGGATGTGTAGGAACACTAATTACTGGAGCAGATGGAACAGCAATTGGTACTGGCGCACAAAACACCTTAGATATTATTGCAGGTTGTTTAGAAAGTTTAATAGCAGCAGAATGGTGTTCTAGCCTAGCATTAAATGGCTATAGCGATTGGTTTTTACCATCGCAAGGCGAACTAAATGAAATGTTTGCCAATAAAACGGCTATAGACACCACAGCAACTTCTTTTGGAGGTGCAGTTTTAGATACTAATTTCTATTGGAGCTCAACGGAAATAACTGCAAATAGTGCTTGGGGTTATAATGTATTTGGTGATGATGGCAAGAGTAATAATTATGCCGTTAGAGCGGTAAGAGCATTTTAAAAAAAGAAAATGAATACATATTTCAAAATAATAATTCTCTTTTTGTGTTTTGTCTATAATCATAGTAGTAAAGCACAAAATATAGGTGGCTTTAAAAAACAAAAACCATTCGAAATTTCGGGTAGTTTCTCAATAGGAGCAAGTTTTAATGGAACCTCAAGAGAAAATTCTAGAAGAGCACCTTTTTCATATGTACTAAGCGGAGCACCTACCATTGCGGTATATGGTGTTCAAATACCCTTGTCATTTACGTATAGTGACCAACAACTATCATATGCAAAACCTTTTCAGCGTTATGGTACAAGCCCGTATTACAAATGGATAAAACTTCATTTAGGACATAGGAGTTTAAATTTTTCGCCCTATTCTATGACAGGACAAACCTTTTTAGGTGCAGGAATAGAGCTTACCCCAGGGAAGTTTAAATTTTTAGCTTTCTACGGAACATTTGAAAATATTTTCGCTACAAGAACCCCTTTTGATTTAGGAGTATTACCTGCTGATACGTACGATAGAAAAGGGTATGGATTAAAAATAGGTCTTGGAGGAGAGAAAGCGGGTTTTGATATTAGTCTTTTAAAAGTAGTTGATAAATCAGAAGCTATAGACCTAATATTAACAGATACTTTAGGGATTAAACCCAAAGACAATATTGTTATAAGTCCAAGTATACATATTACGCTGTTTAAGAGGTTAAGCATTCAGAGTACTGTAGCAGCTAGTGTAATCACACAAAATAAAAATGCAAGTACCGGAATTTTAGATAATGAAATTGTAGACCGTTTATCACCTATACTAACAGTAAATCAATCTACAAAGGTAGCCCTTGCAGGCGATGCATCAGCAAACCTAACACTAGACAAAGGAAATATTGGGGTAAAATACCAACGAATAGAACCCCTTTACGAGTCATTAGGGCTCTACGGTATTACTAACGATTTTGAAAATTATACTATTAATGGTGATGTTAGTTTATTCAAAAAAAGGGTGCACATCAGTATATCTCAAGGGTATCAAAAAAATAATCTGACAAAATTAAGGCAGGTAACGGATATAAAAAAAATAGGTTCTTATACGATTAGTCTATCCTTAGAAAATGGAATTAATATCAATGCCCAATATGGTAATTTTCAAAGCAACCAAGAGGCAGGGTATGTAGCCATCAATGATACCATTCGGTTGGCTTTAATAAATAAAAATGCGAGTATCAACTCATCTTATCGTTGGAAACAAAAAGAGCTGCAACATTCAGTATCACTATTTGTAGGGGCTCAAAATTTCAAGGATTTAAACACTTTAAACAATGTTTCATTTGATAACAAAAGCACCTCGGGCAATTTAAGTTATCGCATAAATATGAAACCGTTGAATTTTTCTATACGAGGAGGACTTAATTATACTGCGTATGAATCAAACACGCAACTAACCAATAGAATGGGAGTATCTGTAGGAGCAAGGAAAAAGATATTTGATGAGAGATTAAGTCTTAAGCTAGGTCTTTCTTTTCAAAAAAGTAAAGTGGACCATCAAAATGATGGAGGTGTTTATAAAGGGCATATAGGATTAAGTCAAAAATTGGATGATAAAAATACCATCTCATTACGAGCAAGTATTATAGATAGAAACTCAATTATTAAAGAGGCCTTTACAGATTATAGGGCACGTTTCAGTTATTCATATAGATTTTAAAACGGGTCGATAAAAAATATAAAAAGCAACAGATGAAAAACAAAACTCTTTTAACAATCTTATTTTTTGTACTGGCAATAGGTAAAAGTCAAGCACAACAAATAGAGGTAAATATTAATGTAAGTCCACCGTATCAGTTAAGCTTAGACGGATTAACAAATCAGCTTTTAGCAACAGTTCGTAATACAAATCTTGAAGACCCCATAACGGATATTAACTTTAGGTTAGAGTTATACGGGCCAAAAGGCTTGCATATTTATAGTACCCGTGTTTTTAATGATGATATAGATTTAGAAGCAGGCGAAGTCCGCACATTTATAGGAAATGATTGGGAAGGACTCTATGGGTCAACAGATTTAACTATAGAACCTGTAAGTGAAGAACAACGTTTATTAGATACCCAATCCTTTAGAGATGGGGTGTATAAAATTTGTCTTACCGCCTATAGTACCATAACACAAGTACAATTATCTAGTGGAGTACCATCAGGTTGTGATGATTTTACAGTTGAGGTACCAGAGCCACCAGTAATAATTTTTCCGACATCAAATTTTAAAATACCCAACAGCGATTTTTTAGTACAAGTAAATTGGACGCAATTAAATATAAATAATAGTCCATCATATACACTCGAAATAGTAGATGCTACACAATTTTCTCATTCATCGTTTGCTGTTGAAGAAATGTTTATGCAGGCGGAATCTGTGTTTTTTGAAGATAATATTAGTAGTTTTTCCTATGTTGTAGAGGATGTTGATTGGGAAGAGGGCCATGAATATGAAATTAGGGTAACCTCAAGTTTTGGTGATAATGAAGGAGTTCTTTATGATGCTAAAATACATAGTAGACCAGTACGAATCATTTTTGAGGGTAATGCGGTTGTAGCAGATACGTATGTTCCAGAACCCGAAGAAGAGATAGATGAACCCGAAATAGAAGAAGAAATAGCCCAATCAGAAGATGTTGTAACGGAGGCAGTGATGCCAGAGCCAGTAGTTATAGTGCCGGCTCCTGCAAACGATATTCCGGGAACAGTTGCTGTTAACGATACCATTTATGTGGGGACAAATGGTGAGTTTAAGGTTATTCTATCCGAATTAACAGGTACAAAATCTGCCTATAATGGAAAAGGCACTGTATTTATAGATTGGTTACAGGCAAGAGTCAATGTTTCTTTTAAAAAAATAACGATAGCCGAAAATAAAAAAATTCTTTCAGGAAATGTTATTGCGGACTTAAATGATAATCCACCAACATACTCCATAGATTGGCCGTTGGAAGTAGTAACAAACAATACTTGGACAAATACAATGGCAGGGGACGTTGTAGATTGGGTAGAAGGAGTAAATGGAGAAGAGGTGTCTTATAAAAACTTAAATGAACTTTCTACACCACTTAGTATGCCTTTTGGTTTAAATTTTGGCACGAACAATAAATTTGTATTGACCGAAATGGTTTTTACTAAAACTGAGTCTAAATTTAATATTATAGCAGCAAAATCTACACCTTTAGATTGGGGAAATCCACAGACAATAGGTTTTATAGCCAAGGAAATTATCTTCCACCCAGCGAGTATAGAACCAACTCCTAAACGTTTAGAATTAGTAGCAAATATTGCTATTAACGATTCTAACCTAAATACTTCCTATACATTTATTTCACCTACAGATAATAGCGTAGGATGTTATATGGAATGGGGAGAAAACGGATTTTCTACTATTGGATTAGAACTAGAAACTGAACTCTCTAGAGAATGGATGATACCTGTAAATGATAATGGTACAGACAAAGTAAAAATTACACTTACAGCGCAAAGTGCAAGTTGGGATGATGTGTTATTTACAGGGAACCTTGTACCATCAGAAATTGTAGGTACTGGAGGTGTTGAGATTGTAGCAACGAATATTTCCTATGATATGTCTGATGCTTTAAACCCCACAGGAATAGTTTTTCCTACAGGCTATCAAGGAGAAACAGCAACTCATTTTAGAGGTTTTTACGCTAAAAGTTTAAAATTAAAATTGCCAGAAGCATGGAAAGCATCGTCTAATGGTCCCATAGAAATTGATGTAACCAATATGATTATTGATAATATGGGGGTGAGCCTGAATGCCGAAGCCACAGATATTGCCGATTTTAATACGACCAGCGTAGTAGACATGGCAGCAAGTATAGACAAAGTAACTATAAAAATCATTGAAAATTCACTCACAGATGCTATCATTGAAGGTAAATTAGCACTACCTATTTCTGATGTTACAGAAATTACGGACGACTCCAAAATAGATTACTCCGCTTCATTGCATATTATATCAAATCAACAAAATAATCAAAATGAAGAATCCTATTTTCAATTAACACTAAACCCTACCACGGACCAAGAAATTGATTTTGATTTAATAAGCTCAAAATTCAAATTAGAACAAACATCAAACATTACTGCTCGTGTAGGCAAAGATAATATGTCATTTAAAGCAGATTTATCTGGAGAAGTAAACATGTCTGGATTAGAAGTAGGTCCAATTTCATTAAACTCGGTAGGGATGGATGTACAGCATCTAAATTTTGAGTATGATTCTAGACCAAATAAAGGTTTTGCTTTTAATAAGGCTAAAAACATGGCTTGGGGTTTTAGTAGTCCACAGAAATATTTATCAAGTGAATCTTCAAATAAAGGGTTCTCATTAACTTTTACTGCAATAGAATATGAAGATAAAATAAAAGAAACAGGCGAAGTTATGCGTGGAGCATTGTTACTCACAACCGCAGTTAACCTAACGGACAATATTGTTGGTGATGGTACAATAGCAATTACGGCTGCCATTAAAAAAGACAATAATAGCATTGCTAAGTTTAAACCTATTTATGTAAAAACAGCGTTAGACTCACTTTCTGTAAATGGAGATTTAGGAGCCGTAATGATAACAGGAAGCCTTAAAATAAGAGATCATGATCCAGTATATGGAGATGGATTTAAAGGTGAATTGCAGGCGCAATTTAAAACGGTAAAAGCAAAGGTAACCGCTATAGCAGAATTTGGTACCGTAACAGATTTTAATTACTGGAGTGTTCAAGCTGGTTTAGATTTGCCAACACCAATTGTACTTGCTGCGGGGCTATCGTTTCATGGTTTGGGTGGGGGTGCATATTATAATATGCAAGCAACAAAAAACGCTAATAAAGATGTTTCATGGGCAAAAAAATACACCTTTAAACCAAAGAAAAATTTAGCTGGGTTAAAATTGATGGCACTGCTAGGAGCTCCAAAAATAGAAACTTATAACGCAGATGTAGAAATTAGTGCAGCCATTGGTGTTGGTAGTAATTCTGGGATAAAAAAAATAGGATTTTCTGGGGATCTTTGGGTAGGTGCTGGAAAAGAACCTGAAGAGAGAGCAAAAGCTCCTATCAAAGGAGCTGTAGATATAGAATATGATTTTGTAGAATCAATATTTCATTTAACTGCCGATGCTACAGTAAATATGAAAGCAATAACTGCAAAACAGGTTGGTATGGTTATACATGCCGATGGCTCCACAGGCTTGTGGTATTTTAAATTTGGCGACCCAATAACAACCAATAAAATAAACGTAAATCTATTAGGGGTAGGTTTAGATATAGATTCCTATTTTATGTTTGGTAATGACATTCCAACTCCTGATTATTTTACAGACACATTTAAAAATGGTTATAAAGCTGCCTTAGGTCATGTGCCAGGACCAGGCTTTAATCCAACTACAGAAGATTCTTCCCCAGGTAGTTATGCAAGTAACGGTGCAGGTATTGCATTGGGGATAGGTTTTAACTTTAAGGCTGGTGGATATATCCCATTAGGCTTAGGTTATCATGCAGGTATTATGGGAACTGCAGGTGCAGAACTAAACCTTAGTTTATTGGAATACACCTATCTTAAAAATAATAATCTTGGGTATAATGGCTGGCAAGCAGGTGGTTCTATTGGGTTTTATGCGAGTGTAGAAGCAGGTATTTATGAAATGAACAAAGGAAATTACACTTCGGTTTTTACATTAGCCGATTTTGCTGGTGGCGGTTATATTATAGGTAGGTTTCCAAATCCAGTTTGGGTAACAGGAAAAATAGAAGGGCGTGTAAAACTACTGTGTTTATTTGGTGGTTGTCTTATTAATACTAGCGCTAGTGTTGGATTTGACTATGGAGAAAAAAAACCACGTGGTAATGCAAATGTTGATGTTCAAATAGCAGAAGAAAATGAGATGGTTATTGAAACAAGAGATCGAGTTCTGGAAAACATTGATAAACATATAATAAAATACATTCATCCAAAAACACCTTTTTCATTTTCGAGAACAAACCCGATTGCAGTTAAATACCATACAGCTCCAAATGAGTTATTTGAATTGCCTGATGCAGGAAAAACACGAGTATTTAATTTTTATACAACTGTAATTCTTGAAGAAATAAATCCAATGACATGTCGCCCAAACAGGCTGCCATTAAGAGCAACAACAAATGAAATTGGAGAAAAACTGTATACGGCGGAATCAGAATTAAACTGGCCAGGAAAAGGAATCTCGTTAGATAGATCTGAAACAAATACTAATTTTCCGTCGCCTATGAATTTTGGTGCAAATAGTAATACATCAAACACAATTACAAATAATTTAGCACCCCAGACAAATTATAAGCTTGTAATACACACCATTTTGAAAGAGTATGTTGGCGATAGTTGGGAAAACTCCGAATTAGAAGGAAATACAATTGAAGAAACTATAGAATATAAGTTTAGAACGGCTGGTACATTTAAAACGTTAGAGCTAATAGCTGCTGATAATTTGTTTACCAAAATGCGAATGTCCGACTATTATAAGATGACTTTGGAAGAACAATATACATTCTCGTCACAATTTAAAGGTCTATTTAATCCTGATGGTAAACCACCGTACATAAGTGAAGATGGAGAATGTGAATGCAGTAGATTGGAACAAAGTGATAAACTATTCTTTTATTCTGGAATAGAAAATGGACTTTTTGAATCTCCTCATCAAAATTTTGGAGCTTACCCCACATCGTATAGAGATTATCCTCCAGTACAGTCTACGTCCGATGCTATTGCTAGACTCGCAAACCAACCCATAAATAACAATACAAATAGCCCAGTAACCAATTATAATTCAGGGTCAATAAATGCATCCCAATATTCTACGAACACATTTAACTATAGCATAATTAATACGGCTAGTAACGGAAGTTTTATAAGCTTATAAAACGAAAATATTTTGATTATGAAAAAACAAATAATAAGTATAGCAATTGCAGTTGTAGCAATTTATAGTAGTTCATATGCGCAACAAAATGAAAATGACCCTAGGTCAAACATAAGTGTTGTAGCTCAGTATAAAGAAGAAGGTAATAAGGTTGAACTACGTTTTTTTGCAGATAAAAAATCGGTATTAGAAAATGGAATGCAATATGGCTATAGTATTGAAAGAGCAGAAATAAATTCTAAAATCACAAAGCAAGAAGATTTAAAGTATCAAAGAATAGCAGAAGTAACTCCTTTTACTGAAATACAATGGGAACAAGCCATGCAAATAGCTGATGACAAGTTAAAAAAGCAACTTGAAGCCACTCAATCTTTTTACAAAGAAGGCATTAATACTTCAAAAAGCACAAAACCTGTAATAGATCTAAAGACACTACTAGATAAAAAAAACGCAGATGATTTTGAATTTCTATTATTATTGATGTCTGCCATTCAACAACCAATAGTGGCAGATGCTCTCGGTCTTGCCTATGATGATAAAACGGTTAAAGCAAATACAAAATATGTTTATAAAGTGTCTATGATAAATTACAATGGCCCTTATAAAATTATGGAAATACCCTACCTTATTACAACAGCTGAGCAATCAAAAACAGTAAAAAGAGATATTGAAGTAACTGTTGGCGATACTAAATTAGGTTTTTCATGGGAAGAAAATGATATGATTTCGGGAGTCATGGTAGAACGGAAAAACAACGAAATAGGAAATTTTGAACCCTTAAATGACAAACCAAAATACAGTTTATCAGAAAACTCTTTAAAAAATGGTTTTGAAGACATTAATTTGGTGAATTACCAAGCATATGAATATAATTTTTATGGATTTAACGCTTTTGGAGAAAAGATTCTTTTCGGAAACATAAAGGCTATGCCAAAAGATTTGACACCTCCAAAAAGTCCGTTAATGCAGTCTGCAAGGCATACAAAATCAGATGAAATAGAAATTAAATGGAATATTCTATCGCCAGTAGATACTGATTTAAACGGCTTTAATATATTGCGGGCAAAAAAGGAGAACGGAGAGTTTAAAAAATTAAACACTAAACTATTATCTAAAATCACTAAATCATATACAGATAAAACATTTATTAAAGAAGGTGAAAATTACTACATAGTACAAGCGATTGATACCGTAGGAAATATAAGTACTTCCTTTTCATCTTATGTAACGCTAATAGATACAATAGCACCAAATATCCCCAAATTCTTGTCGAGTAAAATAGATTCCTTGGGTGTTGTTACATTAAATATAGAACCAAATAAAGAGAAAGATTTAATGGGGTATCGTCTTTTTATGGCAAATGATTCAAAACATGAATTTTCTGCAATACAAGAAGATTTTGATAATGATACTGACAACCCCGAGCCTCCCAAACATATGTTTAATGACACTATTACCTTAAAATCTTTAAGTCCTTATGTTTATTATAAAGTAAAGGCGTTGGATTTTCATTACAATCAATCTGGTTTTTCAGAAATGTTAATGGTAAAAAGAATAGATACTATACCTCCAACAACTCCCGTTTTTAAAAATGTTATCGTTGGAGAAACTACTATTGAACTTCATTTTGCATTAAGCGAAAGTAAAGATGTTAGGGAGCATCTGTTGTATCGTAAAACTGATATTAAAGCGGAATGGGAAATACTTACAAAATTGGAAAACACACAATCTTCTTTTATAGATACTAAATTAGAAAAGAGAAGAAAATATTTTTATTCCATAAGGGCAATGGATGAGAGTAATTTATTCTCGGATTATGCCATGCCTGTAAGCGGAAAACCTTATGATAATGGCAGAAGGGAAGCGGTTAAAAATTTCTCTATTCGTAAAAATAATAAGCAACATATATTGTCTTGGGATTATAAGACTACGCCAGAAACATATTTTATCATTTATAGAGCCAATAAGGAAGGAAAACTTGTACAATACAAACGTACTGAGAAATTAAGCCTTATAGAAAAAATAGGGGTCAACCCTCATAATTATGCTATTAAAGCTTATACAAAAGATGGTGGTTTCTCTAAAATTAGCAAGACAATAGCAACAACTTTATAAAATTGCAAAATATTTAGTTGAAAATAAATTTCAATGAACCTGTTAACATTTAAAAAATACGAAAGACAAAAAATAAGAAATAGAATCGTTAAAGTGCTACACAGCAGATTCTATAAAAATTAATAACACTATAAAAAAATAAGGAAAATGATTTATAATAGCGTAAAATATTATAGCACATTGTGTTTTGTAAGTTGTTTGCTACTCTTTAACTCATGTAAAGAT
>CAYNLI010000017.1:0-32935 GCA_964398035.1 uncultured Flavobacteriaceae bacterium
TTTAAAAGAGGATTATACAGCACAGATTTCTTATGTAGCCCCTGGTTCTGGGTTGTTGTTGAACAAATTAGAGTTTGATTGAAGTAATTGATTAACTTTATAAAAAAGGAATATAGTTACTCGTAACTATATTCGCATGTTACCAAACATATTAACAAAAGGAGGAAATATAAAAACTACTAAATTAATAATACTAATAATCGTTATATCGCTAAATATTGTCTTTACTAGAGAAAAACAAATGCCCAAGTGAAAATATAAATGATAGAAATAAACAAAGTAAAGACAACAAAACTATCAATGCTTGACGGTATTGAGTTAAAGTCTGCCATGTTTATCGATAAAAATTTTCCTTCGCATTTTCATCAATCTTGGAGTCTGGCTCATATAGAATACGGAAGCGAAAACATTGCATTTAACAATTCAGGTTTTTTGGTCTGTAAGAATGCAATACAATTAATCCCTCCTCATTCAATTCATAAAAACTGGGGTAATAAAAACAATCCTTGGACTTATAAGGCTCTTTATATAAGCGATGATGTAGTCAAAAATGTTGCAAAAAAAATAAATGCTGATTATTCTTATCTGGCAAGCTTTCCTTATTTTATCTCATATAGTAACTTTGAGTTTGACATAAACGAAGCATCAATTTTTAAAATTATTGAAAATCTTTTTTTGGATACTTTGAATGATGTTCATCAACCTTATTTTAAAAAATATACTAACGAATCTTTTGATGATATTCTAAACTATTTGTCTCTAAATTATAACCAATCAATCACTTTAGAAACATTACAAAAAGAATTTAAAGTAGATAAATATAAACTACAAAAAAGCTTTAAAAAGAACATTGGTTTAACACCTTTGGAATATTTAACTACCATTAGAATCGAAAACTCAAAAAAACTTTTTTATGGAGATGTTCCTTTGGTAGAAATTGCACTTGAATCAGGGTTTTATGACCAAAGTCATTTTACTCATAGTTTCAAAAAATACGTTGGAGTAACTCCTGGTAATTATAAAAAGAATAGCAAGATTTTACAAGACTTGTAATTCTCTCAAGAAGTATATTTGTTTTCTTAATTAAAACAATGAGAAATAACGCATTTATAATAAAGAAAGAAAACATGAAAAAAACTAAATTATTAATTCTGATAATCTTTATATCGCTAAACACTGTCTTTGCTCAAGAAAAGGCAGAAAACAATCCTGATTTTCCTCGTTTAACAGAGCACAGTGAACCAGCAGTTAACTTGGGAAAAATATCTTCACTTCAGTCAAAAGTGCTAGACAAAACAATTCCACTGTCAATCCATTTACCTGCTAACTACGATAGTTCCAAGAAAACCTATCCCGTGCTGTATATGTTGGGTTCAGATTACCGAGCTCGGTTCGCCATGTTAGCTTCTACACTAGACTACATGGGCGAGGGACAAATTCCTGAGATGATACTCATTGGAATAGATTTGCCCGAAGGTAATCGTGTTTTGTTGCCAACATGGGAAAATCAAGACACAACAATTCCGGATGGTTATATTGATTTCTTTGAGACAGAGTTGATACCGTACGTTGATAATACATACCGTACTGCTCCATTCAGAGTCCTTTTTGGCGGTTCTAACAGTGGGTTTTTCAGTGTTTACACGCTGCTCAAGAACCCTCTTCTGTTTAATAGCTACTTTGCAAGTAGTCCATCCATTATGGTTATACCGGAAGTGCTTCAACAAAAAATAAAATCAGGTCCGTTAAAAACGCTTTCGGAAAACAGATTTCTACACATCATTTACAGCGATGATGAGGGATTAACAAATCACGTTTCTGAATTCACTCGTGTTATAGAGGAGCATAAACCAGAGAGTTTGACCTATAAAGTGGATGAATTGATGAACCAGGGTCATGTACCCGCGATGGATTTTCCAATGTTTCTTCTTGCATTATATCCTGACTTCAAACCCTTCAATTTCCGTGAAAATATGGTATCGTTGGATAAAGTGACACAACATTTCGATAGGTTATCAAAACGATACGGGTATGAAATCCAGCCACCTATATCGGTCATATTTGACCTTGGTTTTGTCACTATAAGAAGTAAGAATTTAATTGCCGCAGAAGAAATCTTTCAATATTCCTTAGAAGTGTATCCTGAAGGGAAGGAATCTTATCTCGGAATGGGTCTTTTACGCAGAGCTCAAGGTCAGCTTGAAAGTGCTAAGGTCATGATCGAAAAAGCACTGACAATTGATCCAGATTATTCCCTTGCTAAAAGGTATCTACAAAGAATCGAGAACCAAATTGGCTCCCGTTAAAAGAGCAAATTTTACCAATGAGAAAAAAAATGAAGAATTACATCCATTTGTCAGTCCCGATGGTAAAAGGATTTATTTTACAGCTTTGGACTCTAGTTTTCAACATTGAAAAAATCCCCCTTCTAAACCTCTAACAAACAACAATCCATTATTTTTTGTACTTTGATAACCAATTCCTTTTATGAAAGATTGGGTATTTATTCTTTTGCTTGTTGTGGGCATTTATATAGTTTTGAGTATTTTGTTATACTTTCTACAGGACTACCTCCTATTTAAGCCTGAAAAGCTCTCCAAAGATTTTCAGTTTTATTATGACAACCAAGAAATAGAGGAGTACAATATTACTACTCGGGATGGTGCCGTTATCAATGGCTTGTTGTTTAAAGCAAAAGAATCAAAAGGCATTGTGTTCTATTTAAAGGGGAATTCAAAAAGTATTAAAGGATGGGGGAAGTTTGCAGTAGATTTCACTCGTCTAGGTTATAATGTACTTATGGTAGATTATAGAGGTTTTGGAAAAAGTACAGGAAAACGTTCCCAAAAAGCAATAAAAAGGGACTTACAGGTCATTTATGATAAGCTAAAAGAACAGGTTGCTGAAAAGTATATTATACTCTATGGTCGCTCCTTGGGTTCTGGGTTTGCCACCAAATTGGCTTCCATGAACAATCCTAGAATGTTGATTTTAGATGCGCCTTATTATAGCTTGAGCAAAGTGGCAAAAAAATATGCTCCCTTTATGCCGCTTTCCGTTTTAATAAAATTCCCAATGCCTACTTATAAATGGCTGAAATATGTGAAATGCCCCATACACATTATCCATGGTACAGATGATAAATTAATTCCTTATAAAACAAGTGTAAAATTGGCTAAGATAAAACCCAAAATTACTAGGTTGTACACTGTTATTGGAGGAGGACATAAGAATTTGAACACATTTGAAGCTTATCATAAAATGCTCACAGAAATCATAACTACCAAACCCAAAGAAGTAAATCTTGAGGGGAGTAGTATCAACGTGAAGCATTATAAGAAATAAAAATGAAAAGGCTTAGAAAATTACTTGCGTGGGTTCTGGCTTTATATTTACTATTAATGACTATGCTGTATTTTTTACAAGAAAAATTAATCTTTTTACCAACAGAACTACAACAAGACTATTCCTATTCTTTTCCTGAAACACATGAGGAATTTTTCTTGACCACAGTAGATGGCGCTAAACTAAATGCCATCCACTTTAAAAAAGAAAACCCAAAAGGGTTGATTCTCTATTTTCACGGTAATGCTGGAGACTTGAGTAGATGGGGGACAATCACTACTTTTTTTGTAAAAAAAGGGTATGATGTTATTGTAATGGATTATAGAACTTATGGAAAAAGCACTGGAAAAATAAGTGAACAAGCCTTGTTTAATGATGCGCAACTGTTCTATGACCATGCTTTAAAACTGTATACTGAAGATAATATTACTGTTTACGGGCGTTCCTTGGGCACTGGTATTGCTACACATCTTGCTTCAAAAAATAACCCGACTAAGCTGATTTTGGAAACACCTTTTTCAAGCTTAATGGATGTCGCAAAAAATAGATTTTCGTTTTTGCCTTTAAAATGGTTGTTAAAGTATCAGTTTTTATCTTCTAAGCACATTCAAAAAGTAAATTGCCCCATTACCGTTTTTCATGGAACCGAAGATAGGGTAGTGCCCTATGAATCTGGAGTTGACCTATATGAATCCATTCCCCTAAAGAACAAAAAAATGTACACTATAGATGGCGGACACCATAATAATTTAATAGAGTTTAATGTCTACTTAGATGGAATTGACGCTGTTTTAGAGTAAACCAATTATTGGGAATCAAATAGACCAGAAGATAAGTACCTGTCACCCCTGTCACAAATAATGGATACAATCACACCACTTTCTAAGGTTTCAGCCAAACGTAAAGCCGCAACAGCTGCACCGCCACTGCTTACTCCACAAAAAATGCCTTCTTCTTTTGCCAATCTTTTGGTCATAAGCTTGGCATCGGTTTCAGTTACATCCAATACTTGATCAACTTTGCTTGGATTGAATATTTTTGGTAAATATTCTTCAGGCCACCTTCTAATCCCTGCGATTTTGGAACCGTCTTCTGGTTGTACCCCAGCAATTGTTATATCAGAATTCACTTCTTTTAAATAGGTAGAAACTCCCATAATTGTCCCTGTTGTTCCCATAGCTGATACAAAATGGGTGATTTCCCCTTCTGTGTCCTTCCAGATTTCTGGTCCTGTAGTATTGTAATGAGCTTTCCAATTGTCATCATTTGCAAATTGGTTCAACATGGTGTACCCCTCATTGTTTACTTTGGCTTCTGCATAATCTCTGGCACCTTCAATCCCTACATCAGAAGAAGTCAAGGTTACTTTTGCCCCGTAGGCACGCATCGTTTGCACACGTTCTATGGTTGAGTTTTCTGGCATTACCAATTCTATGTTCAATCCATAAATACCAGCAATCATAGCTAATGCAATGCCTGTATTGCCACTTGTGGCTTCTATAAGTTTGGAATTTTCATCAAAATCACCTCTTTCCAGACCACCTTTAATCATACTTAAGGCTGCCCTGTCCTTTACACTTCCGCCAGGATTGTGACCTTCCATTTTAAAATACAGTTTTACATTAGGGTTGGTATTCAATACTCTTGATGCCACCAAAGGAGTATTCCCTATTAAATCTAAAATATTATGAGACATCCGTAGCCGTTTTTATTTTTATTTCTGAAGTATGAAAAACAGTGGAATTTGGAGGTACAGAACTTGTTACCCATGCATTACCACCAATGGTCGAATTCTCACCAATAATAGTGTTGCCCCCTAAAATTGTGGCATTTGCATATATGGTAACATTGGATTCAATAGTTGGGTGACGTTTTGTTTTTTGCAAGCTTTTTGCAACATAAAGTCCGCCCAATGTAACCCCTTGGTAAATTTTTACATCATCCTTGATAATAGCGGTCTCTCCTATTACAACACCGGTGCCATGATCAATGTGGAATGAATCTCCAATAATAGCGCCTGGATTTATATCCACACCTGTTTGCCTGTGTGAATATTCCGTCATAAGACGAGGCACCAAAGGAAATCCTTTTTTATGAAGCTCATGGGCCAATCTATAAATTGCAATGGCATAAAAACCAGGATACGCCATATAAACTTCTTCTATAGATAAGGAAGCAGGGTCGCAATTAACAGTGGCTTCAGCATCCATGTTCAGTTTTTCCAAAACATTTGGAAGCGTGGCAATGTATTTATCCCAAAGCTCAGCACATGGCTTATCAACTTCCCAGCAGGCCAAGTCCAACAATTCATCAAAAATAGACTCCAGCAAATGTAGATTCTCTTCAACTGGGGTGTCAATATCAAATAAAGTGTAAAACAGTTTATTTGTAAAGACCTCAGTTTTCTCTTTTAAACGATACCGTAAATTGGGTTGTTTTTTATGAAGAATTATTTTTTCAATTGTAGATTTCTTATCCATACCTGACTTGTTGTTATTCAAAATTAATCAATATTTTAAAAAGTAGGTTTGCTAAAAAGGTTAACTTTAGCTTAAAACATTTAACATAAGTCGTATGAATAGCCCAGTAATTACCAAGAATTCTCTTGATTTTTTAAATAAAATTGCAAAAAACAATACTAGAGAATGGTTTGCTGAACATAAAGTGGAATATAAAAAACATGAAGCTGGTGTTAAAACTTTTTATAGCAGTCTAATGGATAAACTTAACATTCATGATGAGATTGAAAAGCTAAAAATGTTCCGTATTTATAGAGATGTACGTTTTTCTAAAGATAAAACCCCATATAACTCCCATTTTTCAGGATCCTTTTCTAGATCAAGTACTAGATTAAGAGGAGGGTACTTCCTTAAAATAAAAAATAATGAATCCTTTATAGCAACTGGTTTCTGGGAACCAAATAAGGAAGATTTGTTCCGTATCAGAAAGGAATTTGAATTGGATTCCACTGACATTCGAGAAATAATAAATGATAAAACTTTCAAAAGTATTTGGGGAGATATTGTTGGAAATGAGGTGAAATTTGCCCCCAAAGGATTTGACAAAGAAGACCCAAACATTGATTTAATAAAACGAAAACAATTTATTTTTGTTAAAAATTTCACCAATGAAGAAGTGTTATCTCCTAATTTTATTGATGTTGTGGATGATTCCTTTAAAGCAATACGTCCTTATTTTAATTTAATGAGCGATATCCTTACCACAAATCTTAATGGAGAATCTTTGTTAGATTAAGACCGGGGCATCAAAAGCCTGTACGTGGTCTTTTAATTGTTCTATGACCATATACATCATTCGTTTGTTCAATGCTGAAGAGTTTTCCATATAGGTTTCATGTTCTTCAATTGTAAACTGGCCAATGACCATTCCTTTAAGTGAATTCCGGAACTTAATATCTTTTTGTACAGCATTTTCTATGTACATCAATTTCTTCTCAATAGAAAGTTCAAAGAAAAAATTCTTGTGCTTTCTAATATAGTTCTTAAAGACAGCCATGAACAAAAAACTTTGAAGTTTAATAATGGGACTGATAGTTTTGCGTTGAAACCGCTCATTATCACTCATTTCATCAGTTATTGCTATTGTGGAAGCCTGTGGACGAATCTGTATTAAATTATGTGACCTAGAACTCATTATATGTAGTTTTATTAAAGATAAACATAAGCAAGCCTTTGGAATAAATGAAGAGAATTAGTTTTTAACGAGTTTATAAACAAAAAAGCCACTGATTAAATCGGTGGCTTAATAGTATATTAGAGAAAGTTTAGTTGCTTCCTAAAAACTCTTCATATGTCTTAATGACAAGGCTTTCAGAAGATTTGAATTTCTTTTTCAGTTTTGAAAAATCTGTTTTTGCATCTTCAAATCTTTCTAAAATAACACTTAAACTTTCTAATTCTGTTTTAGAAGGTTTATCATAACTAGAAGCTAGTTTGCTATATAAGTCTGCCATTTTTTCCCGTAATTGAGGTTCTGCAGAACCAACATAATTGTCCCCAGTAGTAATGACCAATGTTTCTTTTAAGCCATTTAATTTAGAAACGGTTTTGAAATTCTTATCAGACTCCGCTTTTAAAATCATTTCATCTAGCTCATATACCAAATAAGCCAACTCTTGCGTCATATCATATAGCTGCATAGTAGTCTTGTTTTTAAGGGCACGATCCTCATCTGTCAATGGAGAATCTGTATCATAGACTAGGTCAAAAGTATGTTCATAGCTTTCTTTTCCTTTGGTCATTATTACTTTATACGTTCCTTCTGGTACCTGAGGAGAAGTAAACCCTCCAAAGCTGAACGTTTTTCCTTTGGCTATTTTTGGTTGCTTTCTTGTGTAATTCCAGTTTACAATATTGATTCCCTTAGATTTTCCTGGTCCAAGTTCATTAATGTAATTACCATCCATATCCTGAATTTCCATTCGCATTTTACCAAACGTATGCCTTTTCTTAAGATAATATTTAAGTTGAAGGTTTTTAGTTTTATTGCTCCCTATAAATTGGGTTTCACTTCCAAAACCTCCTGAAAAACCACTTTTCTCATTAATGATTGTTGATCTGTTTGTGAAAAAATGCACATTTTTGCCTAATACCTCTTCATTTATTTCCCTAAGAGGAGAAATGTCATCAATGATGATGACACCTCTACCATGAGTACCTATGACCAAGTCATTGGTTGCTTTTTGCAAATCAATAAAATGCACAGCTACTGAAGGCATGTTATTAGTGAATTTCAGCCAGCTTTCACCACCATCTATGGTAATATAAAGTCCAAATTCCGTCCCTAAAAACAATAAATCCGGATTAACATAATCTTCTTGTATGTTACGGGTTATGCCTACTACGTTTTCTGAAATTATATTCTTCCAAGTTTTACCAAAATCTGTTGTTTTATACGCATATGGATTCATATCGTTCATTGTATGCCCATCAAAAACGGCATAAGCTGTTCCTTTATCAAAAGTACTGGCTTCAATATGATAGCACCATGTATTTTTAGGTAGGCCAACAATGTTATCTACTGTATTGACCCAGGTTTTTCCGCCATCTTGAGTTATTTGTACGTTGCCGTCATCTGTACCTACCCATATTACGTTTTCATCCAATGGAGATTCTGCAATTGTAAATATTGTTGTGTGGTTTTCTGCTCCGGAATTATCTTTGGACAACCCACCTGAATTTTCTTGTTCTTGTTTTGTAGGGTCATTTGTTGTTAGGTCTGGTGAAATAATTTTCCATGTATCACCCATATCTTCCGACTTGTGCAAAAATTGACTTCCCATATAAAACCTGTCGGGGTGAAACTTGCTCAAAGCCATAGGAGCGTTCCAATTAAAACGAAGCTTCCCTGTTTCTTTGGTTACCAACGGTTCTATTGTTTTGGTAAGATTTTTATCTACATCATATCTCCAAACATTTTCAGCACCTTGCATTTCCGAGTAAATAATATTTTTGGTGGGGTGTTTCAATACTCTAAAACCATCCCCTGCACCTACAGAATTCCAATCCCTAGCTTCTACACCACCTACAGATGATGAAGGACCGTACCAAGAACCGTTATCTTGTAAACCTCCATAAATATTATATGGAGTGGCATCATCTACACTAATATGATAGAATTGGGATAGTGGCAAGTCTTCTACAATTTCCATTGTTGTTCCTCCATCCCAAGAGCGATATACACCACCATCTGTTCCCACATACATAATATCAGAATCTTTAATGCTGAATGCAATATCATGAATATCACTGTGCATGTTCCCCAAACCTTTAAAGGTTTTTCCACCGTCTCTGGAAATAGAACCACTTAAACCACCTTTAACAACAATGTTTTCATCTCTTGGATCCACAACAATTCTAGAAAAATAAAACGGGCGTACCGTAATTCCAAAATCATTGTTCAATTGTTTCCAACTATTCCCTGCATCGTTACTTCTATACAACCCTTTCTTTTCATCTTTCTCAGCCTCAATTACAGTGTACAACACATCGGAATTGGATGGGGCTACAGCGATTGCCAACCTTCCCAGTTTTCCTTCTGGAAACCCATTGTGTATTTTATCCCAAGTTGCGCCTCCATCAGTAGATTTGTATAAGGCACTATTACTGCCTCCAGATTCAAAAGACCAACCTGTTCTTCTAAACTCCCACATAGATGCATACAGTGTATTGGGGTCATTTGGATCCATAGCTAAATCTGCACATCCAGTTTTCTGATTTACATACAATAGTTTTTTCCATGTTTCCCCAGCATCAATGGATTTGTACACACCCCTAACATCACTATCTCCCCATAGGGCACCTAGAACACCAACATAAACCTCATTGGAATTGTTTGGGTTCACAATAATATTGGCTATTCGTTCAGATTTTTCAAAACCTAGTTTCACCCAGTTTGCACCACCATCAACAGATTTATAAAGTCCGTCACCAACAGAAACACTGTTTCTTGGCCAAGTTTCGCCAGTACCTACATAGATTACATTATCAGGATTGTTCGGGTCTAAAGTAACCGCACCAATAGATTGACAATAATCATCAAAAATTGAATTAAAAGTAGTACCTGCATTATTGGATTTCCATACACCACCACCTGCGGTGCCTGCATAAATAATTCTACTGTTTGTTGGGTGTATTTCAATATCATTGATTCGCCCACTCATTAGTGCCGGCCCAATGTGCCTTGCCGTAATATCTCCAAACAATTCTTTACCCTTGATAGTTTTTTTAGATTGTGAACTTAGAACCAATGGTACAAGAAGAGCAAATGCTAAAGCTATAGTTAGAATGTTTTTTTTCATTTTAAATTGGTTTTAGATAAAAAAAAGACCCTTTTAAAGAAGGGTCTTAATATAATTGAATCTTATTCTTTTTCGTCTGCTATTTCATCTGGGAATGCAAAAGCACTGCCATCTATTGAAGGATTAAGCTCTATAGTTTCAATAGTTATTGGACTACCTGGCTGTCCTTTTACTCCCTGTGTCATAGAGAAAGGAAAATATAACCCATCTACTTCTTGGTAATCACTCATGGTTACCTCTTGTGTCATTCCCTTTCCAGGTCCAGACTTTACTTCAGACTGTACAGCAATTGGAACAAAGTTTTCTGTGTCAAAGAAATAAAAACTGACATCTTCTTCTTCATTTCCATCAACAGTTACGGGTTCTTTAATCAACTTTATTTTAAAAGTTTCTGCACCATCTATTGTTTCATTGCCCAGTAATTCTACGGTATAGCCTTTTTCTTTATAATCAATAAAAGAATCAGGGAAATCATTTGCATTTAACTTGAAGTTAGCGGTAGCCTCTGCATCACTTTTCTCTGCTTTCATTGTCATAAAATTATGGCTCCATAAAGTTTCTCCATCAAAAACACCTTGCTTGATTTCTTTTCCTTGAAAATTAATGACTGTCATTTGTCTTCCATCACTTAATTGTATGATTTCTAAAGGAATTTCCATTCCCTGTTGATTGATTTTTGCAATCATTTTCATTCCCTTTACTGCTTTAAGTTTTTCCAAACCACCAATATTCTCAAAATAATTATCTAAAATTTCATCAACAGTTTGGGCCTGTGTTGGTAGTGAAAGGATTAACATTAATACAGCAATACCTAATTTTAGTGTTTTCATTTGTTTTATTTTTAATTTATAGTTTTATTTTTTAGTTAGTATCAAATTTAACTTTATTGTTACAAATTTGTATCACAAATTTTCACTTTTTGCATTATAAATTACTAAAACAGAACCATATATGAAATTTGGAAAAGTTGACCATCCAGAATTAATTGATTTTACTTTCCCAGAAGACCATCTAGGTACAGAGGTAATTCTTTCTAAACAAAATAAAAAGGCTTCTCTAAATGTATATGCGGGCTGTGCCAAATGGAATCGTCAGGATTTAAAAAATTTCTATCCAAGAGGTACAAAAGATGAATTAATCTATTATTCCTCTCAATTTAATTCTATTGAATTGAATGCTACATTCTATAGATTGTTTCCAGAAGAGCAATATGTAAAATGGTATGATAAAACACCTGATAATTTTAAATTCTTTCCCAAAATCTCACAAGATATAAGCCATTTAAGAAGATTGAATGAAAAGGTGTACCCAATTGTTGATAGGTATCTAGAGGTGACAGCTAACCTAAAAAGAAAAACTGGGTACTATTTTTTTACAAATGCACGGTAATTTTGGCCCAAAAAACTGGGATAGGGTAGTACGGTTTGTGGAATACTGGCCCGAAGAATTTTCACTTGCCATGGAATTTAGGCATACAGACTGGTTTAATGATGAAAAAGTAGCTCAGGAGTTATATTACTTACTAGAGGGAAACAACATTGCGAATATTTTGGTTGATACCGCAGGCAGAAGAGATATCATGCACATGCGTTTGACCAACAATGAGGCATTTATACGCTATGTTGGAGCCAATCATAAGAGTGATTATGAAAGATTGGATGATTGGGTGAACAAATTAAGCAATTGGAGAACCAAAGGATTACAGAACGTCCATTTTTTTGTGCACCAAAACATGGAATTGGAATCCCCTTTATTATCGGCATATTTTATTGCTAAATTAAATGAAAAACTAGGGTGTAATTTACAAATACCTAAAACACTTCATGATTCATCAAATATGTTGTTTTAATTAAAATACTTGTTCTAATTTTACTAAAAAATAAATGATTGTTCATGAGATTCCACACACGTAAATGGGTAAAACCTGAAGATTTAAATGCCAATGGGACCCTATTTGGAGGAAAGGTCCTGGCATGGATAGATGAAGAAGCCGCACTGTACAGTATTATTCAACTGGAAAACAAGAAGGTAGTGACCAAATATATGTCCGAAATCAATTTTATGAGCTCTGCGGAAAAAGGTGATATTATAGAAATTGGAATTGAAGTTATAAAATTTGGTAAATCCTCACTTACATTAAATTGCGAGGTTAGAAATAAAATGACAAGGGATACCATTGTCACTGTAGATAATATTATTATGGTGAACTTAGGAGCGGATGGCAAGCCCAAACCACATGGTAAAACCAAAATAGAATTTGTAAAAGATAGGTTGACAGACAAAGAATAAAGTCCTACATTTTTTCAGCAACAGCTTGTACTTCATCCAAAACTCGAAGTAGATTACCGCCCCATAGTTTTTCTATGTCTGCTTCTGTGTAGCCTCGTTTTACCAATTCTAAGGTAACATTAAACGTTTCAGAAGCATCATACCAACCTTCTATTCCACCACCGCCATCAAAATCTGAACTTATACCCACATGCTCAATACCTATAAGTTTCACCATATAATCAATATGGTCCACTAAATCTATAACACTAACTGCAGGAGGGGCATCTTTTTGATTTTTTACCAACCTCTTGGCAATCTTTGTTACTTTAGGGTAATTGTCTATAAAGGCTTCTTTTTGTTCATCAGTTAAAGTGGAAAATTGCGAGCGTTCAAACCACTCTATGTTTAGAGAATCTGCAACTTTTTGGTAGACCGTTTTCATAAAGGCCGATCTTTTATCATTCTTTTCTGTATTTAAATAGGAACCAAAGGCTACAGTTTGTACTACACCATTATTTTCTTTCATCATCAATAATTGTTCATCATCTAGGTTTCTGGTATGACCACACAATGCTCTAGCAGAAGAATGGGAAGCAATAATTGGGGCTTTGGATAATGCTATCATTTGTACCATTGCTTCTTTGGAAGGATGTGATACATCTATCATAATACCAAGTCTATTCATTTCCGTTACAGCTTCTTTTCCCAAATCACTTAAACCATTATGCAACCAGATACTATCTTTTTCTCCAGTGTTGGAATCAGCAAACTGGCTATGTCCATTATGTGACAATGAAACATACCTGGCACCCAAATCATAAAACTTTTTAAAATTGGATAAATCTTCTCCCATGGGATAAGCATTTTCCACACCAATCATAGCCACCTTTTTTCCCGCTTTCTGAATTCGACGTACATCACTGGACGTTAATGCCAATTCTATTTGATCTGGTGCAATCTCTTCACATAATTTATGGATGGCCGCAAATTTTGCCATGGCATTGTCAGAAGCTTTAGCATAACCTTCAGTTGTAAGGGTATCTTGGCCTGTATAAACAATCATCCATGAAACATCCAATCCACCTTCTTTCATTTTAGGCAAGTTCACCTGTGTATTTAGGTCTTGGGTATAATTGATGCTATCCGTAAAGTTCTTTACGTTGATATCATCATGAGTATCAATAGTGATAACTTTTTTATGAATTTCTTTAGCTTGTTCTTCAATGGTTTTTACAGGCTTTTTTTCAGTTTGCGCACATGAAAAAAGAGTTGAAATGCAAATTAATCCGATAAACTGTTTCATTTTCTAAATTTTACACTTACAAATTAAGCATTTTGACAACAAAAACGGATGTATAGGGAACATTTAATTGCTCACGCTATACCTATTGTAGACTTTTATTAAAACCAAACCAAGTAGTGCAAAATGTTTTAGGATGTTTTGTACTACAACCAAAACCAAATGGAGTAATTCTGATGCCAATAAAATCTAAAAATTTATTCACCTACTTATCTGATTTGGAAGTCGAATTAAGCAACTTTTCTTTTGATGAATTAACTTCAGAAGAGGCTTCCGAATTAAAAAAAACATATCTAGCATTTAAAAATGATTTAGAGAAGAAGTTTTTTGGCGAAAAATCTAGTTTTAGCAAGAAGAAAATAACAAATGATGAGTCTGTTAAGGCAAACAATGTTAACGAAACTATGTTGATTGCAAATGTGAGCCATGAGATAAGAACTCCTCTGAACGGTATTATTGGATTTTCCGATCTTCTAAAGGAAAGTGATTTAACAAAAGACCAAACAAACCATGTAAATGCAATTCAGTCTGCATCACACACATTAATGAGTATTATTGCTGAGCTTTTGGATTACTCCAAACTCTCAGCAGGATTAAGTCATTTTGAATCCATTGACTTTAATTTTCACAAACTTATTAATGATGTAACTTATTTGTGCAAAACTTTGATTGTAAACAAAGATGTTGCCTTAGAAGTAAGAATGGATAAAGCCATTCCAAAAAATTTGAAAGGAGACCCTTCAAAACTATCGCAGGTTTTATTAAACTTAATTGGCAATGCTATAAAATTTGTAGAAAAGGGAAGTATTCAACTACAAATTACACAGGTAGGTTTAAATAATAAAGAAGTTTTTTTAGAATTTGATGTTACTGATACAGGAATTGGTATGTCAGAAAATAGTCTTGAACATATTTTTGACTCATTTAAACAAGCAGAAGCAGACACTTATTCAAAGTATGGTGGTACGGGTCTGGGTTTAAACATTGTAAAACAAATCATAGAACATTTGAATGGAGAAATTAGTGTTTCCTGTAGTTTGGGAAAGGGAAGCTCTTTTAAAATTATACTTCCATATAAAAAGGGCAATGGTAAGAATATCCTATAAGGAAGTAGATAAAAACAAAAATCAAGAAGAGCTTGTAAAAAACATGCAAATTATTGTTTTTGAGGATAATACACTCAACCAACGTCTTATTGAACAACGATTAAAAAAATGGAAATATAATGTGTTTGTTACGGATAAGGCCATATATGGACTTAATATATTAAAAAACAATAAAATTGATTTGGTGTTAATGGACCTTAAAATGCCCGAAATGGATGGTTATGAGATTACCAAAAAATTAGATGCAATAAAGATCTTAGCATAACACAAGTTCCCATTATAGCGCTTACAGCTGATTTTACAGTTAAAGACAAAGAAAAATGTAATGAATTTGGTATAAATGATTTTATTCTTAAACCTTATAGTTCTGATGAGCTTTTAGAAAAACTCATCAGGAACAGCAATCATAAAAACTTGCAGAATTCTAGAAAAACAAAGGCAGTTGAAATCACTAAAAATGACAATCAAATTGATCAACATTCCAAAGTAAACCTAGACAAGTTATACCTAGAATGTATGGAAGAAATGGATTTATTGGAAGAATTGGTAATTCTATTTAGACAAAATGCACTAGAGTTTATCGGCAAAATAAAATTAAGCATTAAAAATGTTGATTTTAAGGAACTTGATTTTGCCACCCATAAAATATTGGCAGGCCTAAAAATGATGAAAGCATTTAGCCTATTGGCCATTGTGGGTCAAATTCATGAAAATTATGAAACCACACAAGACATAAAAACAATTGAAAATTTATATAACTGTTTTTTAAAAGAATATCCCATAGTAGAACAAGCTATTGGTGATGAAGTAGAAAGATTGAAGAAAATGTAAACCATTTTAGATGGAGGAGAAGAAAAGGCTATTGTTGGCCGAAGATGATGAGTTATTGTATAAGTTTCCCTAAAAACAGAACTGTTTAAAAGTGATAAAAGCGACTTCAACCATAAGGTGCATTGCCGTACCACCAAAAAGCGTATCGTAATGATTGGTTGTGCTCGGGAAAACGGCTTTAAATATTCGTGTTTCCGATTGTTGTATTTTTTTTTGTACTGTCATTTTATGATTAGATTTTTTGTAAAATACGCCCAAGATGTTTTTAATTTGTTTTGAAAAAGTTGGTTATGATATTCCGATTTTAATGTCTGTATACAATTTGCACAAAAATAGTCATCATACTTTTCGTTAATATAATTCCGCTCCTCATAGCTTAAATTTATTGTTGTGCATTGGTATAACAGTATAGAACCTACTTTACATTCAAATCGGGTTTTACATCTTGGGCAATATTTTCTTTCATGTTTTATCAATAATTTATAAACAATGATTAGTTGCTTTTTCTTCCGTTACAAAAGAGGATGTTGCTTCTTTTGAAGCTTCAACCATGGCTATTAGAGCTTTTTTTGTTTCGTCCCAATGGCGTGTTTTCAGTCCGCAATCGGGATTTACCCAAAGTTGATTTGCAGGAATTACGGCTTGTGCTTTTCTTAACAGTTGTACCATTTCTTCTTTGGAAGGAACTCTTGGCGAATGAATGTCGTAAACACCTGGGCCAATTTCGTTTGGGTATTTGAAGGCTGCAAAAGCATCTAACAATTCCATTTGTGAACGTGAACATTCAATTGTAATCACATCTGCATCCATATCGGCAATGTTTTGAATGATGTCGTTAAATTCCGAATAGCACATATGCGTATGAATTTGTGTAGAATCGGCTACGTTGCTCGAAGAAATTTTAAATGCTTCAACAGCCCATTGTAGATAATCGTTCCATTCCGCTTTTCTCAAAGGCAGTCCTTCCCTTATGGCAGGTTCATCAATTTGAATGATTTTAATTCCCGCTTTTTCCAAGTCCGAAACTTCATCTCTGATAGCTAATGCAATTTGTTTGCAAGTAACGGTACGAGGTTGGTCGTCCCGAACAAAAGACCATTGCAAAATAGTAACGGGACCCGTGAGCATACCTTTTACCAAACTTTTGGTTAATGATTGTGCGTATTCCGACCAATAAACCGTCATCGGATTAGGACGGCTTATATCACCGAAAATAATCGGTGGTTTTACACAACGGCTTCCATAGCTTTGCACCCAACCGTTTTTTGTAAATACAAACCCTGAAAGTTGTTCTCCAAAATATTCCACCATATCGTTGCGTTCAAACTCTCCGTGAACCAATACATCAATGCCGATTTCTTCCTGCCAACGAATGGCTTTTTCAGTTTCTTCTTTTAGTAAAGTATCATATTCTTTCGCTGTGAGTTCTCCTTTTTTGAACTTTGAACGCAAAGTTCTTACTTCGGAAGTTTGCGGAAACGAACCAATAGTTGTAGTTGGAAACAACGGCAATTGTAGTATTTTTTGTTGGTCGAATTTACGAATGGCAAAGCTATTTTTTCTTTTGGTATCGGCTTCCGTGGTGTTGTTTACACGCTTTTTTACTTGTTCATTATGAATAAGTGTTGATGTTTTACGGCTTGCAATGGCTTTTTTGTTGCTTTCGTATTTTTCTAATATTTTTTCAGTAGGATTTTCGGAAGCAAGTTCTTTTAGTATTACTACTTCATCTAATTTTTGTTTAGCAAAAGCGAGCCATTGTTTTATTTCGGGTAATAATGTTTCTTCGTTGGTTTCCAAATCTAAATCACAAGGCGAATGTAACAACGAACAGGACGGAGCAATCATTACTCTTTCACTACCTATTTTTTCAACCGCTTTTTTGATGAATGACATTGATGTTTCAAAATCGTTTTTCCAGATATTTCGTCCGTCAATAAGTCCAAGCGATAAACTCAAATTTTCGGGAATACTGTTTAAAACACCGTCTAATTGCTCTGGACAACGCACCAAATCAATATGTAAAGCACATACAGGAAGCGAAATGGCTAACGAAAAATTGTCTTTCAATCCATCAAAATAAGTGGCTACCATTATTTTAAGAAAAGGAAACTGTTTTCTGATTTCTTTGTAAACGAATTGATAAGTTTCTTTTGCTTTTTTACTTAAATCCAATACCAAAAAAGGTTCGTCAAACTGAATCCATTCTGCACCGTGAGCTTCAAGCTCTTTTAGAATTTCCGTATAAACAGGAAGCAGATTTTTGGCTAAATCCAATTTGTCAAAACCGTCATCTTTTTCTTTTCCCAAAAGTAAATAGGAAACTAAGCCAATAATGACAGGTTTAGCCTTTATTCCTGCTTGTTTTGCACCTACAAATTCGTTGATAATTTTATTTGAGAAAAGTTTAAATTTCTGATTTTTATAAAACTCGGGAACAATGTAATGATAATTGGTGTCAAACCATTTGGTCATTTCCATTGCCGTAATGTCCAAACCATCTTTTTGATAACCTCTTGCCATTGCAAAATACAAATCGAATTCGTTGTTGGATTTGTTCAGAATTATTTCGTGATAGCGTTCGGGGATTGCTTCAACAGTAAGGGACATATCCAATACTTGGTCGTAAAACGAAAAATCGTTGCAGGGAATGAGGTCTATGCCTGCTTCCTGTTGAATTTTCCAGTTCTTAATAGTAAGATTCCGACTGATATTAGTCAGCTCTTGTGCTGTAATTTTGCCTGACCAATATTGCTCGCAGGCCTTTTTGAGTTCTCTGTTGCTACCAATTCGCGGATAGCCAAGATTGTGCGTTTGCATTTTCTTTTAACTTTTAAATGATTAAACAATGATTTAAAAGCTCTTTTGCAGAACTTCGCAATACGTTTACGATAAAAATTTAGAGAAAGAAAATGTGCATAAGAAACAACAAATCCCAATAATCTCATTCAAGAGATTTGGTCTTGTGTCAAAAACGCATCTGTCTGACTAAAAGCTTCAAATCGCGAAAGCATTGTCCATTCGGAATAGGCAGGTCTCCTGACTTGTAACGGATTTCATCATCCTTCCCGCTTTTAGCAGTGGATATTCGTAGATGAAATCCTTTGTTATGTTACTTACAGTTGCGCGACAGTTCGTGATTTACACACGATTCCCTATTAATTCACAGTTAAGCAAAACCTTTCCCGTTTGATGAAGTATGTTAAAGAACTTATCAAGTACAAAGTTAGAACTTATTTTTGATTAGTTGCATTTTTTTTATGGTGTTGCACAACGTCTCGGCTCGGTTAGTTGTGGCTATGAAACGCAAACCATTGTTGTACACAGTTTTTTAATATTCATCTTCCATTGTTCTGTCGTAACTAATCAGTTTATAATTTGAGGTTGTAATTTAGCAATAAGGTTCATTGCCTCCAATACGTTCATACCGTTTTTTATGGTGGCATCTATTACAGAGCGAATCATGGCAAAATTTTGTGCTGCTTTTTCTGTTTTGAATTGTCCAGATATTTTTTGTTTGACCTTTACATTCCTTATAGCTCGTTCCGATGCGTTATTGTTTGGTGGAACGTCTTTTATGAAAAGAAAAGTGAACAGATTCTGCTTTTCCCTGTACATAGGCTTATAAAAAGTATAGAGTTCTTTGTGTTTTTGGTTAGGTGGTTTTCCTAAAAGGTTTTCCAGTCGTTGTACTATTTTAACTCTCTCCATAGCTGCTTGCTCTATACCTTTATTTTTGGATAAGGTTATAGCATCAAGAAGTACTATTTGTATTTTTTTAGTCCATTGGTTGTTATCGAATTTTCCGTTCAGATAATTCAAGTCTCTTAATAGATGCGGCAAACATGTTTGATGGTGCTTTGCTTTGGTTGTTGTTTGTGCTCTCCATCCATCGCGCTAAAGTTGCATCAGTAAATCCCTGAGGAAAATGAGTCTGGATAGCCGCCTTGCCTCTTGTATCGCAATGTGCTATATAAGTTGATTTTGGAGTCTACCAAGTCCAAAACCAATGTTTGTTTCCGTTGACCTTTGCACCTGTTTCATCTGTTCCAATCACCTTAGAGCTTCATACTCTTTTCCTTATTGTTTGGTAAAATGGAGCCGTTTTATCTGCAAAACGATTCAATAAATAATGTAGTCCACCTTGGCTAATTTGGATATTGAAAACATCGGACATCATTTCCTTCATCCGAGCAAAGGGCACATATTGCCTTGCATGAAAATACCCAATAGGCCCCTCTATATTATTTCCGTAACTAATAGGCGGTATAGAACTATTTTGACTATTCTTAGGGTTCTCATATAGCGAAAGACGTTCGCGAAGTTCACCGTTTTCTATTTCCAAATTAACTACACGCCTCTCTAGCTTTTCCAAGCGGAAAATAAGTTCTGATATAATCTTGTCCTTCTCGATAACAACAAAACCCGATATTATCCAATGTGATCCAAATTATTAGACACTTTTATTCAAACTGATTAGTTACAACCAAACCTATGACCCTTGATTTTCGAGGGTCTTTTTTTGCGCATAAACCACTTTAAAAATTTAAAATCTGACGTTTTCATTTGCTAGTTTTTTAAGAATCATAAGGAATGTTGTCAAAACAGGGCATTTGACAACATTCTGCGTTTCAATTTTATACCTCGATTGAATACATTTAGTAGGCCGGTTACCCAGAGAAAAGCAACTGACTTTTAGTCAGGTTGTTTGGAATTTTTGGTTCGCTAAAGCGAACGAAAATGGAAAAGCAAGAGGGTAGCACGCCAAGGCGGTGCTACATATCTATTTTGCTTCGCAAAGCCCTGTATATAATGGGGTTTTATAAATTTTAAAAAATAAATAAATTACCAAAATTGTAACAATTCACTCTGCAAAGCCTATAAAAAGAGGTGAAAATTGAAACAATGGTGTATTGAGATTAAGAAAATGGGCGATGGATATAAGGCTATACGACTTCGAACAACAACTATTGAAAGGTATAAAGATTTTTCTAAAAAAAATGACTAAATCCTATTCAGGGACCTTTGATGTTATTATGGGTTTTTTTGAATGGCACGGTATTTCACCTTTTCGCAAAACAGATAAGTGATGAGGAAGAGAAAACACGTAAACGTATTGATATCTCCCAATATATTAAACCGGGATTTTACAGTCGATAGGGAAAATCAAGTATGGGTCTGTGATATCACATATATCCAAACGAAACAAGGCTGGATGTATTTAACGGTAATTATAGATCTGTTTTATCGAAAGGTCGTAGGGTGGGCAGGTGGGCAATGAGCCATACTTTAAGTACTAATGCTATAATCCCTGCTTGGAGTATGGCTGTAAAATCAAATGCTATTACTAAAGAATTGATATTTCATTCTGATAGGGGAACTCAATATGCAAGTTGCAAATTCTCCAATGTCCTAAAAAGTTATAATGGGCCGGTAAAACAAAGTATGGGCAGAAAAGGAAATTGTTGGGATAATGCAGTAGCGGAATCATTCTTTATAAGCTTAAAGGTAGAATGGGTGTATAAACACAATTATGAACTTAGATCAGAAGCCGAGCTATCGATCTTTCAATGGATAGAAACTTGGTATAATAGAAGAAGAATACATTCCACTTTGGGGTATAAAACTATAGAAGAATTTGAAATCGAAATGTTTAATCAAAAAATAGCTGCATGACTCTCAACTAAATGTCCACTTTTTTGTTGCAAGTCCACATATCGATTTGAAATATTTTTGCACACTTCTATCAAACTTGCTTCAACATGATTAGACAATACACTTCTTCGATATTTTATTGGACAAACTAAGTGATACAGAAGTAAGCTTTTATTATGATTTTTATGAATATGTTCACTCATAAAACAAAGTTAATATTTTTTAAATACTGACACGACTACCGAAGCAGAGCTTCGGAGTATTATTTGAATTAAAGATATACTAAGTTCAAGTTATAAGCGCAACATGCATATTTAAAGATGAGGGTTACCACATTTTACTCTTAACAGACAACAATCATTAAGCAATTCACAACATTTCCATAGGTAAGCTGAAACTAATTAAAAAGTAATCCGTTTCTTACTATATATTTTATTAAACATTATATTACAACTAATTATGAAATTCAATAAAAAACATTTTGAAAATCTTATTCTCGTTCATGTTTTAATATTCACCCTTGTAAGTGGTGTCATTAGATCACAAACACGAAGCGACCAAAGCGCAGGTGAGACCTCTATAGAAATACTTTCTGCTTGCCTCACCCATGAATCTTTATGGGGGCAATTACCTATGAACAGTAGAAATATAGATACGTATTACATTTTAGATCATGGTACTACCATAAATATATCACAAGATTTAAAAATTAACGGCAAGCCTGTATCCTTGATTCAAAAGAATTATTTACCCCACATATCCAACAGTCCGTATTTTATATTCCATACATTGAATATTGAGCAATCAAAGGCTCTGGTAAGACTGTATTTGATATGCAACATCGATGGTAATGAAAAAATAGTGACTTCCGTTTTTTCGTTTATTAAAGAAAATAATCATTGGAAATTAACCAAAAAACCATTATAGAATGCGTACTATTCTACTTAAAATATTAGAAAAATCGGCAATCATACTGCTACTTATTTTGAGTAGTAATATTGGTAATGCCCAAACAAATAGAGTATTGAATAATGGTCGTATGCGAGCAGGAAATGGTACTGTAAACTCCATTAATTCCTTTGGGAACATGCAACAACCATTTTATTATAATGGAAATTTAAGTTTATGGCGCAAACTTACCTATAGTAGCTACCCACTCGATATACGATGGGGTGCAGGAGGTGATGGTACAAATAGTTGGAACATTAACGGAAATATCGTTGAAAACCCCAACTTAGCTGGTCAGACATTTGATTATAGTGGCTTTACAATAACCAATGCTGTTACAGGAGATGGCTATGGAACAATAATAACGACAGGTAATATTACGATAAACGGACAGCAATTTTTAGTTGAGAACAGATACAATCTACTACAGCCTGAAGGGTATGTTGAAATAAAAGTAAAACTGACCAATCAAAGCGCATCCACAGCTTCCAATGTACGCCTATGGGTAGGAACAAGAGATGATTACATTGGGGCTACAGATCGCCCAACGAAAGAACGGGGAAATTTGGTCAATGGAGCATTTCAATTAATTCCCAATCAGGTTGATCAATCCAAGGCTATAAAAATATCTACAAATTCAGAAGCTGTTTTGTTTTATAGCAAATCTGATAGAACATACAGTACAATCAATAGATGTTGTAGTTTTAGCAATACTACCAATCAAAATCCGGCAACGAATGTAATATCACAAACAGGAGATGGTTCTTATGCCATCTATGTTCGGTTTAATGATTTGGCGCCTAGCGAAAGTGATGAACTTGTTTGGTACTATGCTGCAGGCACACTTGCAGAGATAGATGATATTATAACCAATGTGTCGAATGCTGCCGCATCTGGGGCGTTCAATACCATTACCTATAATGCCGCCGATTATGCCGCAACTTCTAATGTTAATGCAGATGGATACTGGGTAGTAGTTCCACAAGGAGCAAATCCACCCACAGACGCTCAAATAAAGGCAGGAGTGGATTATGGAGGAGTCAATATCGTAAACTCGGGAAGCTCGGCAATGTTAGCCAACCAAGAAGTCATCTATAATATAACAGGGTTGTCGTCTTCCACTACCTACGATTTTTATTTTGTTACAGAATACGACAATGTTGGCACACCTACGTTCACCAATATTATAAACGAATCCCTGACCACTCTTGAAGGGCCTCCCACACTTGTTGCCATAGCACCTTCCCCTGCATCTTATAATCAAAGTATAACACTAACAGGAACTAACTTCACAACAACCAGTTCCGTGGCAATAGATGGTACCGAAGCGACATTTTCAATTGTAAACAGCACTACCATTAACGCTACTGTGCCTTCCGGTGCCACAAACAAATACATAAGTATTACCAATGAAAGTGGCACTACTACCGGAAAACTTGAAGTAGCCAACAATACTGTGGCGGCATGTAGTACTGGATGGACCAATGCATGGCAAAAATTGACTACTTCAGCCACAGTAGGAGCCTTACGATCTGTAACCTTACGAATGGAAAATACAGATTCCTCCAATTCATACGGTCTGTTCCTTGAGCTTCATGAAATAGATCAGAACCCTGCTTCGGCTAATCCGACCGTTAAATTTAATAGTCTAATCACTACTTCTGAGATATTGACCGTTAGCAATAGTACAGCGGCAGGAGAGATTACTTTCTTATTTCCTGGTACGGTAGCATTGAGTGCAAGCACCAATTATTATGTTGTCCTTAAAGAAAATAACAGTAACCCAGCAGGAACCGGACAGCAAATAATTTATAAGGAATGTGCCGCTACAACAGATGGGGGAGCCGGAAATAATTTTGGGAGATTATACTATCGCTTTGAAACAAGTCCGTTATTGGAAATAAACAACCTCCCTACCAACCTACTTCTATCTTCCAATACAATTAAGGAATATAACGCCATAAATGACGCTATAGGCGATTTTACCACAACCGATATTGATACTAATGATAGCCATACCTATACCCTTGTTTCAGGTATTGATGATGATGATAATACCAATTTCTTGATAAGCGGAAATACTCTCTTGGCCAATGCTATTTTTAATTTTGACACAAAAAACATCTATAAGATTAGGGTACGGACTACCGACTCGTACGGAGCCACTCATGAAAAAGCTTTTGTTATAACTATTATTAACCTATTGGCACTTGTAGATTGTTCCTCGCCAACAATACCAGATAACATTGTAGAATACAATCTTAATATAACCCCAACGGAAGGAAATGGAGCTGTTCTAGCAGGAGATGTTAAACATTTTAATCACGTTGCAAGAATTAATGGTAGATGGATTAATGCTGTTGTAACTATAGTTTCTATAACAGGAGATCCAACCGTTACTATATCTAATGCAACAATTGATGTAATCTCTAATACAGGACATATAGATGACAATGTACTTGTTGAATACCACTTTATACATGAAGATGATAATTCGGATGCAGCATACAATTTTTCGTTTACAGGAACAGATATTGATGGATCTTCTACTAGTAGAACAGAATATTTCCGTTTTTACGATTCTGAGATTGCAACAACCAAAGTTGATGTTGCAACTAATTTAGTAGAAACAGATAATGGCACAACTAGAGAGTATGCAGGTACACAAGGTCAATCAGATACGGATGAAAATGGAATGGTTATAGCTTTCTATAAAGCCAAGCATACAATTAGAATTGTAATTGGTCAACGAAATTCATTTGGAACTGCAGGGTTTGAACAACACTTTACAAACTCCTCTTTAACCTGTAATATGTATGATTTTGGAGATGCAGCTAGTTATGATACTACCGCAGGAGCATCCGAAACCAAACATTTAATAATTGATGATTTATTCTTAGGAGATAATGTAGATGCCGATAATGGTTTACAAGAAAATGCTAACGCTAATGTAGATGACGAAAATGGTATTCTAAATGCCGCAAATCGTGATGACGAAGATGCTATTGCAATAATAAACAACGTTGCACAAGCAGGAAGCACCTATACCGTAAATGTTGCAACAACCAATACCACAGGAAGTATTGCTGCAAATTTAAGAGGGTGGATAGATTTTGATGGTAACGGTATTTTTGATACAGACGAAGCCTCAGATTTAATCGCTGTTGCAGACGGAACAAACAATGTATCCAAAACACTAACTTGGATAGTACCTTCAGATGCAAAAGGGGGAATAAGTTATTTAAGAGTCAGGTATACACAAGATGCCTTGGCAGATGCAGATGCAACAGGAGTTAAAAATAGTGGGGAGGTAGAAGATTATAAACTTACTATTTTAACAGATACAGACAATGATGGAGTTGTAGACATTCTAGATTTAGATGATGACAATGATGGTATTTTGGATACGGTAGAGAATGGAGGCATAGATCCTTTGGCTGATAGCGATAGTGATGGCATTTTCGATTACCTCGAGGCTACGCCGGGCAATGATGCCAATGGCAACGGAATCGTAGATTCTTTTGATACCGACGGTGACGGAATCATCGATCAGTTCGACAGGGACAGCGACGGCGATGGTCTTTCTGACACCTTCGAAGCAGGAGGAACCGATGCAGACGGCAATGGTATTTTAGACAGTTTTATAGATACCGACAACGATGGCCTACATGATGCGGTAGACAATATCACAGGAGCCGTTACCAATGGAACACCCTTACCGGTAACTGATTCCGATGCAACAGCAGGGCCCGACTTTCTAGATATGGATTCTGATAATGATGGAATACCAGACAACATAGAAGCCCAAGACCCCGCAAGTTATATAGCACCAACGGGGAACGATACCGATGGTGATGGGATTGACAATGCGTATGATGCCGATAGCGGTTCCACCCCTATCATATCCCCTGAAAACACCGATACGAACGGGCTTCCCAATTATAGAGATCTAGATTCGGACAATGACGGAATCGTAGACAACATCGAATGGCAGTCCACATTCACCTACCAAGCACCAGGAGCCGATAGTGATGGTAATGGAATGGCTGATAATTATGAAACAACACCAGGCTCAGGAATCATGGTAGAACTTCCCCACAATGCCGATGGTACCGACCCACCAGATTATTTGGATACAGATTCCGACAACGATGGAACAAGTGATTACATAGAAGCTTACGATACAAATGCCGATGGTTTTGCAGATACCGTATATGCAAATACAGATACCGACAACGATGGTATCGACGACAACTTTGATAATAATCCCGGGGGAATTTCAGATCCTGACGGAGCTTCCAATAACAATCAAGATGTAGCAACATTCCCTAACGATCAAAATGCAAATACGAACGAGGTAGATTTCAGGGACACTTCAGTATTCTCCTCTTCGGCGGACTCCGATCATGATGGCGTAAATGACAATGTAGATATAGATGATGATAATGACGGTATATTAGACTACGTAGAATCGTTGGGCTTTGAACCCAAAACAACGGCAGACCCTTCATGTGGACTTTTTCCCCTAATAAGCTTTACCACCAATTCGCTTATTTCTGGAGTAGCAGGAGAAATAGGAGCAAAATATAAGTTCGATAACATTGGGGATTTCGGAGGAAACAGCGTAGATGCCATTGTCGAGATCACCTATAAAGACCCTTTAGTCTCCCTAATATCCATAGACAATAATGGAACAGGGGATTCCGATGCCTGGCAACCAGAATATACCGTACCGTTACCAACGGGGAGCACCTCGGAAATGGAGTTCAAGATACATGTGGTACTACACAACACCAATACACCTTTCAACCCAAGAAGGTTCGGAGCGACCATATACGATATTGACGGGCAGAACGCACAAGAAAGCGTAATTCTTACCGCACCAGGGCTATACGCCGTAGATGCAAGCACACAACTTACCGTAACACCCAACCCCAGTCAGGGAACAGTAGCCTTTCAGGGTCCCCCGATAACATATCCAGGTGTGGATTTAAGAGGCGATCTTGCGGTATATTTCAATTACTATAAGAGCTCTACGTTCAGAATACGCCTTTCGGCAAAATTATTATCGGCAACCGCAAATACGAACCTAGCTTCTGTTGCTTTCAATATTTGCGATATTAACGGACTGTTCGACCCTTCAAACCCTAATGGGTTCGGAACCTCCCCAAAATTTACCGTAAGAGATGGTATTGATACCGATGGTGATGGAATATCCGATTTTTTAGATATCGATTCAGATAATGACGGGCTACCAGACAATATAGAAGCACAGCCCACCATAGGCTATGTGGCTCCAGGGGCAGGAGATACCGATGTAGATGGACTGCTCAACAATTACGAAGGATCTGGAAACCAAGGAATATCCCCTTTGGATACTGATGGAGACAGTACCTTTGATTATATAGATACCAACTCCGATAACGAAGGAGAGGGCGATACCCTAGAGGCAGGACTCGCATTGTCAACAACCCTATTAGATGCTGATGCCGATGGGCTATTGGATGATTTTGACAATGTTGATACTTCTGGAAGCCTCATAGACTCCAATGATGACCAAAATAACGGTTCGGCAGATACAGACAACTCTGATAACCCTGCAACGAGCGAAGTCGATTATAGAGAACTCTTAGATAACGACGAAGACGGAGTGCCGAATACCGTAGATTTAGATGATGACAACGACGGCATTTTAGATACCGTAGAGAATGGCGGAACAGACCCATTTGCAGATACCGATTCCGATGGACTGTTCGATTACCTAGAAGTAACACAAATGAACGATTTGAATACCGATGGAGTGGTGGATGCTTTTGATGCAGATGGCGATGGTAGTATTAACCAGTTCGATCTAGACAGCGATAATGATGGAATCACAGATATAAGAGAGTCGGGAAATGCGACGATCGATACGGACAATGATGGAAGAGCCAATGGCGCCGTGGGAGTCAACGGGTATGTAGATGCTGCTGAAACGACCGTAGATAGCGGAATTTCTACGAACACGCCAAAAGCTACCGATGGAGATGCAGCCCCTGATTATTTAGATATCGATTCCGATAACGATGGAATACCCGATATAGTAGAATCAGGAAATGCGACGATCGATACGGACAATGATGGAAGAGCCAATGGACCTGTGGGTAACAATGGAATACCAGATGCAGCAGAGGATGGAGGAACCGACGGGGCAGGTGTGAGCACACTACCGACAGCGACCGATGGAGATGCACTACCCGATCACTTGGATATCGATTCGGACAATGACGGAATTCCCGACAATGTAGAGGCACAGTCGACATCAGGGTACCTACCTCCTTCAGGAAACGATATCGATAACGACGGCCTCGACGATCAGTACGACGGTGACACCCCTACAGGAACACCATTGAACCAACCTGTGAATACAGATGGCGATGCACTACCCGATTATCTCGACACCGATACCGATGCAGATGGAATAAACGATAGTGTGGAAAATGGTGATATAGAAAATATTCCATCAGGTATGGATACGGATAATGATGGATTGGACAATGCTTTTGATGATACGGATGATACTGGAATACCAGGGTCAACTATACATGATGGTATTAATCCTCCCAATGCAGGAAATCTGGGAGATGAAGATTCTGATGGAGAAGTAGATTATCGAGATATTTTAGATACTGATACCGATGGTATTCCTAACATTCTAGATTTAGATGATGACAATGATGGTATTTTGGATACGGTAGAGAATGGAGGCATAGATCCTTTGGCTGATAGCGATAGTGATGGCATTTTCGATTACCTCGAGGCTACGCCGGGCAATGATGCCAATGGCAACGGAATCGTAGATTCTTTTGATACCGACGGTGACGGAATCATCGATCAGTTCGACAGGGACAGCGACGGCGATGGTCTTTCTGACACCTTCGAAGCAGGAGGAACCGATGCAGACGGCAATGGTATTTTAGACAGTTTTATAGATACCGACAACGATGGCCTACATGATGCGGTAGACAATATCACAGGAGCCGTTACCAATGGAACACCCTTACCGGTAACTGATTCCGATGCAACAGCAGGGCCCGACTTTCTAGATATGGATTCTGATAATGATGGAATACCAGACAACATAGAAGCCCAAGACCCCGCAAGTTATATAGCACCAACGGGGAACGATACCGATGGTGATGGGATTGACAATGCGTATGATGCCGATAGCGGTTCCACCCCTATCATATCCCCTGAAAACACCGATACGAACGGGCTTCCCAATTATAGAGATCTAGATTCGGACAATGACGGAATCGTAGACAACATCGAATGGCAGTCCACATTCACCTACCAAGCACCAGGAGCCGATAGTGATGGTAATGGAATGGCTGATAATTATGAAACAACACCAGGCTCAGGAATCATGGTAGAACTTCCCCACAATGCCGATGGTACCGACCCACCAGATTATTTGGATACAGATTCCGACAACGATGGAACAAGTGATTACATAGAAGCTTACGATACAAATGCCGATGGTTTTGCAGATACCGTATATGCAAATACAGATACCGACAACGATGGTATCGACGACAACTTTGATAATAATCCCGGGGGAATTTCAGATCCTGACGGAGCTTCCAATAACAATCAAGATGTAGCAACATTCCCTAACGATCAAAATGCAAATACGAACGAGGTAGATTTCAGGGACACTTCAGTATTCTCCTCTTCGGCGGACTCCGATCATGATGGCGTAAATGACAATGTAGATATAGATGATGATAATGACGGTATATTAGACTACGTAGAATCGTTGGGCTTTGAACCCAAAACAACGGCAGACCCTTCATGTGGACTTTTTCCCCTAATAAGCTTTACCACCAATTCGCTTATTTCTGGAGTAGCAGGAGAAATAGGAGCAAAATATAAGTTCGATAACATTGGGGATTTCGGAGGAAACAGCGTAGATGCCATTGTCGAGATCACCTATAAAGACCCTTTAGTCTCCCTAATATCCATAGACAATAATGGAACAGGGGATTCCGATGCCTGGCAACCAGAATATACCGTACCGTTACCAACGGGGAGCACCTCGGAAATGGAGTTCAAGATACATGTGGTACTACACAACACCAATACACCTTTCAACCCAAGAAGGTTCGGAGCGACCATATACGATATTGACGGGCAGAACGCACAAGAAAGCGTAATTCTTACCGCACCAGGGCTATACGCCGTAGATGCAAGCACACAACTTACCGTAACACCCAACCCCAGTCAGGGAACAGTAGCCTTTCAGGGTCCCCCGATAACATATCCAGGTGTGGATTTAAGAGGCGATCTTGCGGTATATTTCAATTACTATAAGAGCTCTACGTTCAGAATACGCCTTTCGGCAAAATTATTATCGGCAACCGCAAATACGAACCTAGCTTCTGTTGCTTTCAATATTTGCGATATTAACGGACTGTTCGACCCTTCAAACCCTAATGGGTTCGGAACCTCCCCAAAATTTACCGTAAGAGATGGTATTGATACCGATGGTGATGGAATATCCGATTTTTTAGATATCGATTCAGATAATGACGGGCTACCAGACAATATAGAAGCACAGCCCACCATAGGCTATGTGGCTCCAGGGGCAGGAGATACCGATGTAGATGGACTGCTCAACAATTACGAAGGATCTGGAAACCAAGGAATATCCCCTTTGGATACTGATGGAGACAGTACCTTTGATTATATAGATACCAACTCCGATAACGAAGGAGAGGGCGATACCCTAGAGGCAGGACTCGCATTGTCAACAACCCTATTAGATGCTGATGCCGATGGGCTATTGGATGATTTTGACAATGTTGATACTTCTGGAAGCCTCATAGACTCCAATGATGACCAAAATAACGGTTCGGCAGATACAGACAACTCTGATAACCCTGCAACGAGCGAAGTCGATTATAGAGAACTCTTAGATAACGACGAAGACGGAGTGCCGAATACCGTAGATTTAGATGATGACAACGACGGCATTTTAGATACCGTAGAGAATGGCGGAACAGACCCATTTGCAGATACCGATTCCGATGGACTGTTCGATTACCTAGAAGTAACACAAATGAACGATTTGAATACCGATGGAGTGGTGGATGCTTTTGATGCAGATGGCGATGGTAGTATTAACCAGTTCGATCTAGACAGCGATAATGATGGAATCACAGATATAAGAGAGTCGGGAAATGCGACGATCGATACGGACAATGATGGAAGAGCCAATGGCGCCGTGGGAGTCAACGGGTATGTAGATGCTGCTGAAACGACCGTAGATAGCGGAATTTCTACGAACACGCCAAAAGCTACCGATGGAGATGCAGCCCCTGATTATTTAGATATCGATTCCGATAACGATGGAATACCCGATATAGTAGAATCAGGAAATGCGACGATCGATACGGACAATGATGGAAGAGCCAATGGACCTGTGGGTAACAATGGAATACCAGATGCAGCAGAGGATGGAGGAACCGACGGGGCAGGTGTGAGCACACTACCGACAGCGACCGATGGAGATGCACTACCCGATCACTTGGATATCGATTCGGACAATGACGGAATTCCCGACAATGTAGAGGCACAGTCGACATCAGGGTACCTACCTCCTTCAGGAAACGATATCGATAACGACGGCCTCGACGATCAGTACGACGGTGACACCCCTACAGGAACACCATTGAACCAACCTGTGAATACAGATGGCGATGCACTACCCGATTATCTCGACACCGATACCGATGCAGATGGAATAAACGATAGTGTGGAAAGTGGATTAACGCCTGGTATGGATGGAAACGGAGATGGAATAGGAGATGGCGTAAATGCTTCGTATGCAGATATTAACGGAGATGTAAATATTCCTACTACCGATTTGGCAAACGAAGGTGGAGATACATCAGAAGTAGGGTATAGAGAAGCTTCTCCTGTATTGGATTTAGACACCAACAATGATAATGACACCACCAATACCACAGGTTTCCAAGGCATCTTTACCGAAGGAAGTACTGGAACAAGTATTACGGATGTCGATATTGCAATTGCAGATGCGGACAATGTCAATATTGAACGTGCAACTATAACGTTGACCAATACACAAATAGATGATTTGTTGTCCATAACAGGTGTATTGCCTACAGGAATAACGGCAAATGTAGATACCTTGATTGCAGGAACAATTACACTGACTTTGACAGGAAGTGCTACTTTGACAGATTACAAAACTGCAATAACACAAGTAACCTTCTCTAACGGAAGCGAGACTCCCGATACAACAGATAGGATTTTTAATGTAGCGGTCAACGATGGAAGTCTAGATTCAAATACTGCAATAAGCACAATAGGCGTTATGTCAATAAATGATGCTCCTATGATAATAAACAACAGTAGTTTACCAACTAATACAGCTACTTTTTCTGAAAACGAAACAGTAATGATTATTGATTGGCAGACAACAGATTTAGACGGGGAAACCGAAAACGGAGGAGGATTAACCTATACCCTAACAGGAACCGATGCCGTACTGTTTGTATTGAATGTGGCAACGGGAGAACTGACTTTCAATAGTCCTCCTGATTATGAAAACCCATCTGATAATGGAAATGATAATATATATGATATAATCGT
>CAYNLI010000018.1:0-32670 GCA_964398035.1 uncultured Flavobacteriaceae bacterium
TATGAAGGGATACGGAACAGTAGTTTAAGTACATAATTCATTTTTTCACAAATTTATAACTATGTCAATCAATAGAAGGTCTTTTGCCAAAAACACTTTAGCTGCTACCGTATCGTTTAGTCTATCTTCATTGGCTGTTAGTGGTAGTGTAAATAAGAATAAAAAGACCGATAAATTAAAAATCCTATGTATTGGTGGGCATCCAGATGACCCTGAAAGTGGTTGTGGTGGTACTTTTGCAAAACTTTCAAATGATGGCCATTTAGTTAGCGTAATATATTTAACACGTGGAGAAGGAGGTATCATTGGAATGCCAAATGATGAAGCAGGAAGAATACGAACCAAAGAAGCTGAAGCTGCATGCCAGATACTCAATGTCAAACCAATTTTTGCAGGACAAATAGATGGAGCCACAATTGTAAACAATGAATAGGTAGAAATTGCAAGCATTGATATTGGCAGAAAACCCTGATGTGGTCTTTACCCACTGGCCAATAGATACCCATAAAGACCATCAGGTAGCTAGTCTGCTGACCGTTCAAAGTTGGGCAAGAATGGGAAAGAATTTTGCGTTGTATTTTTTTGAAGTATGTACTGGAAGCCAAACTACGGGCTTTACCCCAACAGATTATGTGGATATTACATTGACGCAAGGGCAAAAAAGAAAAGCAGTGTTTTGTCATACCAGTCAAAATCCAAAGGCTATTTATGAAGCTGACGATTGTAATCATGCCCTTATTGAAAAATTTAGGGGCGTGGAAATGAATGTAGCTGCTGCTGAAGCATTTGTAAAAATGAATGGAACGCTTAGTATGTAGCTGTCAATGGAATTTTTGACTTAGTTACCCGCGTTACTTTCATTATCTGTATTAAATAGTAAATTTGCACCATGCAAAGATTCTTTACGTTTCTTCAATGGCTGCCTAATTATAAAAAAGGTTTTTTTTCTAAAGACTTGGTAGCTGGGCTAACAGTAGTAATTATATTGATTCCCCAAAGTATGGCATATGCCATGGTTGCAGGGTTACCACCAGTTTATGGTCTGTACGCTGCCTTATTCCCATTATTAATGTATGCTTTGCTGGGTACATCCAGACAGTTGGCCATTGGTCCTGTGGCTATGGATTCTCTTTTGGTGGCTGCAGGTTTGGGGGCACTTTCCATAGTTGGAGTAGAAAATTATATTGCCATGGCCATTTTATTGGCTTTTTTGGTAGGTGCCATTCAATTTGCATTGGGTGTTTTTAGAATGGGTTTTTTGGTCAATTTTATGTCCAAACCTGTAATCAGTGGTTTTACTTCTGCCGCAGCACTTATTATAATATTCAGTCAGTTAAAACATTTATTGGGAACTAATATTGAGGGAAGCAATCAGTTTCATAAACTCATGTTCAATGCTTTTCAAAAAATCCCTGAAACCAATCTCTATGATTTTGCAATAGGACTATTGGGAATCATTTTAATTATTCTCCTTAAAAAATGGAATAAAAAAATCCCAGGCATACTTTTAGTAGTGGTATTGGGGATTTTAGGAGTTTATTTTTTAGGGTTGGAGAACCAGGGAATTCAATTGGTAGGTTCTATTCCAAAGGGGTTACCTTCTTTTAATGTGCCAGATTTCAGTGTGCAGAATATTAAAGATTTGTGGCCTATTGCCCTTACGTTGGCTTTCATAGGTTATTTGGAAACGATATCCATAGGAAAAGCAATAGAAGAAAAAGGTAATGAGGAAACTATAAATGCCAATCAAGAACTGATTGCTTTGGGCACATCTAATATGGTAGGTTCATTTTTTCAATCCTTTCCAGTTACCGCTAGTTTTTCCCGTTCTGCAATTAATAATGAAGTTGGGGCAAAAACTCCGATAGCATCATTGATAAGTGTGGTCATGGTAGTTATTGCCTTGTCGTTTTTAACACCATTGTTATATTATTTGCCCAATGCAGTATTGGCATCCATTATTATGGTCTCTGTATTTGGTTTAATTGATGTTGGTTATGCCAAAACCCTATGGATACATAGAAAAGATGAGTTTATAGTATTGTCGGTCACTTTTTTGTTGACTTTGTTTGTTGGGATAAAAGAAGGGATTTTAGTAGGGGTGTTGTTCTCTTTATTGTTGATGGTATACAGAACATCCAAACCTCATTTTGCTGTTCTGGGGAATATCAGGAATTCAGATTATTATAAAAATATAAACCGTTTTGGTGATGAGGTGGTGGTTAGGGAAGATTTGCTTATCATTAGGTTTGATGCGCAATTGTATTTTGGAAACACCAATTTTTTTAAACATCAATTATTAAAACATATAAATAGTAAGGGGAAAGCATTAAAAGGAGTAATTTTAAATGCAGAAGCCATAAATTATATAGATTCCACTGCGGCAAAAATGTTGGTTAAAGTGATGCAAGAGATTCATGCAAAAAACCTTCAATTTTATATTGCAGGTGCTATAGGACCAACTCGGGATGTTATTTTTAGCAGTGGTATTATTGATGAATTGCATCAGGAGCACCTTTTTGTAAAAACAATGGAAGCTGTGGCTTATTTTGATAACCCAAGAGAGGTGTCGTCCCTACTTGGTAAAGTGGCCAGACAGAATATAAATCAAAGTAACTAATGTTACCCAGTACATATATAAATGGCTGTATTTTTGGCTGTTAAAATTAAAGTTGAAGAATAGTGAAGATAGAACAAATTTATACGGGGTGTCTAGCTCAAGGCGCTTATTATATAGAAAGTAAAGGTGAGGTAGCTATAATAGATCCACTTAGAGAAGTGCATCCATACATCAATAGGGCAAAATTGGATAATGCCAAAATAAAATACATTTTTGAAACCCATTTCCATGCAGATTTTGTGAGTGGACATGTAACCTTGGCCAAAGAAACAGGTGCTTCAATAATATATGGTCCAACTGCAAATCCTTCTTTTGATGCAATTATAACAGAAGACGGACAAGAGTTTAAATTGGGAGATGTGACTATAAAAGTGCTCCACACTCCTGGACATACTATGGAAAGTGCAACATTCCTTTTAAGGGACAAGAATGGAAAAGACAATGCTATTTTCTCTGGTGACACCTTGTTTTTGGGTGATGTGGGCAGACCGGATCTTGCTCAAAAAGCTGCGAACATGACCCAAGAAGATTTAGCGGGAATTTTATTTGATAGCCTAAGGAATAAAGTAATGCCTTTGGCAGATGATATTATTGTGTATCCTGCCCATGGAGCTGGTTCTGCCTGTGGCAAGAATATGATGAAAGAAACGGTGGACACTTTGGGCAACCAAAAGAAAGTGAATTATGCGCTGAGATCGGATATGACCAAAGAAGAGTTTGTAAAAGAAGTTACAGAAGGACTGTTGCCACCACCAAAATATTTTCCTTTAAATGTAAAAATGAACAAGGAGGGTTACAAAGATATTGATGAAGTTTTGCAAAAAGGTACAACACCGTTATCGCCAGATGCTTTTGAATTGCTAACCAATGAAACAGGAGCTATTGTTTTGGATGTACGCCATCAGGATGAATTTGTAAAAGGACATATTCCACGTTCCATTTTTATTGGATTGAATGGAGATTTTGCACCATGGGTAGGTGCATTGATTGCAGATGTGGATCAGCCTATTTTATTGGTTGTCCCAGATGGACAGGAAACAGAGACCATTACCAGATTGTCAAGAGTTGGTTTTGATAATACTTTGGGTGTTTTAGAAGGTGGTTTGGAAGCATGGGTCAAGGCAGGAAAAGAGTTTGATACCATTGCTTCACTTTCAGCTGAGAACGCAAAGGAGGCCATTATAGAACATAAAGCTCCAGTTTTTGATGTCCGAAAGAAAAGTGAGTACTTATCAGAATATTTAGTTGGTGCTGAAAATACACCATTGAGTTTGTTGAACAATCACTTGGCAGAGTTTCCATCAAACGAACCTTTTTATGTGCATTGTGCTGGTGGATATCGTTCCATAATAGCAGCGTCCATATTAAAGAGTAGGGGAATCCATAATTTAATAGATATTTCAGAAGGATTTGTGGGAATAAAAGCATCTGGTTTTGAAGTAACAAATCATGTGTGTCCCAGTACGCTATAAATCAATTTGTTATTGATGAAAGGAAAAACATTAAAATGAGACTTAATAAAGGAATAAAACTGGTATTGGTTTGCGTTGTATGCGCAGGCTTGGTTACTGGTATTGTTCTTTTGATTAATTTTTTAACCAATAAATAACGTAATTATGAAAAAAAACATGGGAAGTACAGATAAAATTGTACGAATTATTTTGGCTCTAATTGTGGTCGCTTTGTATTACTTTGGTGTAATAGAGGGAACATTGGCATATGTATTGTTGGCTTTGGCGGCAATATTTGTTTTAACCAGCTTGATAAGTTTTTGCCCTTTGTACGCACCTTTTGGGATGAGCACCTGTAAAACCAAAAGCAGTGATGTTTAGCTAATGGTTTAAAAACAAATAAAAAAGATGTTACGGTTAGTTTTTGCTGTGACATCTTTTTTATTTGGTGTAGTGATAAATAAAAAGCAATTGTGATATTTTTTTTCATTAATGTTTTTTTTTAGTCCTAACAGGAAATATAAAATTATATTCATCATTCATTAAGCAGCAAGAATGAAACTTCACCTGATTGATAGAAGTAGTGCTCCTACCAGCTCTTTCTCCATAAAAAGAAATGTTTATCCGCATTTTTTAAAGGTATGGCATTACCATGCAGAGCTAGAATTGGTGCTTATCAATAAAAGTACAGGCACAAGATTTGTTGGGGATAGTATAGAAAAATTTCAGGAGGGAGATGTTATTCTAATAGGGAGAAATTTACCTCATATGTGGTTAAATGATGAAATTTATTTTAAGGAAGAGTCAGATTTAATGGCAGATGCCTTGTCCATACATTTTAAAGAAGATTTTTTAGGGAATATATTTCAGCAAACCTCAGAAATGAAACATATTCACCAACTATTTAATAGAGCAAAGCTGGGCATTAAATTTGAAGATTTACTTCCTGCTTTAGTTGAAAAAATTGTAGCATTATCTAATCTAAATTCTTTTGATAGAACTTTAAAGTTTATCCAAGTCTTAAACGATTTGGCCGAAATTAAAAAGTATAAGCTTTTAGCAAGTAACGGTTTTATTTCAACCTTTAATGCTAGTAAAGATGAAAAGCTAAGTAAGGTGTATTCCTATGTTTATAACCATTTTAAAACACCTATTGGTTCTAAGGATGTAGCGGAAATAATACATATGAATCAAGCAGCTTTCAGTCGCTATTTTAAAAGAACCCATAGAAAGACCTTTACTAGATATTTAAATGAGATTAGGATTGGTTATGCTTGCAAATTATTAATAGAACAATCCTTTAACATTAAAACCATTTGTTATGAGTGTGGCTTTAATAATATCTCCAACTTTAATAAGCAGTTTAAATTAATTCTAGGAATTTCACCTTCAAACTACTCAAAAAAACACCGTATTCATTAATAGAATTATTGTTTAGGCAAAAAAAGTATCAGTATTGGTAAAATAAGCAATACTTTAAGCCAACAGAAAGGTATATTTTTGAACATATGAAGAATAGCCCTATTACAATTACTGATATTCAGGTCAAAGACATTCGGTTTCCCACCAGTAAATCCTTGGATGGGTCAGATGCCATGAACCCAGACCCAGACTATTCCGCAGCTTATGTAATTTTAAAAACTAATCATCCAGATAAATTGGAAGGTCATGGGTTGACCTTTACCATTGGTAGGGGAAATGAGCTTTGTGTTGCTGCTGTAGAATCCCTGTCCTACTTACTTATTGGTAAAAAACTGAAGGATTTTACCCAGAATATGGGTGCTTTTTGGAAAATGATGACCAGTGATAGTCAGTTGCGTTGGGTGGGTCCAGAAAAAGGCGTCATTCATTTGGCAACTGCTGCTTTGGTCAATGCCGTTTGGGATTTATATGCCAAAACGGAAGGGAAACCCCTGTGGAAATTAATAACGGACATGTCCCCATCCCAATTGGTTTCTTGTATAGATTTCACCTATATCACGGATGCCTTGACCCCAGAAGAAGCATTAGAGTTGTTAACCGCTCAGGAAAGCACAAAGCAAGAGCGTATAGATGTGTTGATGAAAAATGGCTACCCTGCCTATACCACCTCTGCAGGTTGGTTGGGCTATTCTGATGATAAAATGCGAAAGCTGTGCCAAGAAGCAAAGGCAGAAGGCTTTAAGCACATGAAAATAAAGGTGGGTTCCAATTTGGAAGATGATATGCGTAGAGCCACCATTATCCGTGAAGAAATAGGGGAAGACCTAGTGTTGATGATGGATGCCAACCAAAAGTGGGATGTGAACGAGGCGATTGAAAACATGGACGAATTAAAGAAATTCAATCCTTGGTGGATAGAAGAACCCACAAGTCCAGATGATATTTTAGGGCATGCAAAAATCGCCAAAGCCGTAGCACCGATAAAAGTAGCCACGGGAGAGCATTGCCATAATAGAGTAATGTTTAAACAATTGATGCAGGCAGATGCTATAGGTATTTGCCAAATAGACAGCTGTAGATTGGGTGGGGTCAATGAAATTTTGGCCGTAATGTTGATGGCAGCCAAGTTTAAAATTCCAATATGCCCACATGCAGGCGGTGTAGGATTGTGTGAATATGTGCAACATTTATCCATGATAGACTATATTGCCATAAGTGGATCCTTGGAAGATAGGATTATAGAATATGTAGATCATTTGCACGAACATTTTCTAGACCCAGTAGTAATGAAAAACGGAGCCTATATGCCGCCTAAACTGCCTGGATATAGTATTGAAATGAAACAGCAATCTTTGGTGGATTATGAATTTTCAAATGGAAGTGTTTGGAAGTAAATTTATATGTAATTATAAATTTAATGAAAGAAGAAAGGAATACAGATGTAAATTCAATATTTTCAAATTTGAAAGTGGTTGAAAAAAATTTATTAAAAGAACCTGAAATATTTTTGAATATAGGAGAAGTCCATAAAGGTAAGGGGAGTGTTCATGCAATGGATTTATATACCTCTGCAGTTATTAATAGAGGAATTGCATTGATAAAAGGATTTATTATTTTATCGCTAGAGAATAACTATATATCAGCAGTTCCTTTAATTAGACTTCAAGTTGATAATTGTTTAAGATTTTATGCTTCAACATTAGTGTCGAATTATGATGATTTCTTTTTAAAATATTTAGAAGGTGAACATATTAGAAATATTAAAGACTCAAATGGATATAAAATGACAGATAATTATTTAGCAAAAAAACTTAATAAAGAATTGTTCCCTGGAATTTTAAGCCTGTATCAAAATTCATCAGGTTATGTACACTTAAGTAATGAATATTCTTTTTTGCAAACTAGTATATTAGATAGTAAAGAAAGAAGTATTACAACAAAAATTGGTGAATTTGATTTTTTTAAAATTGATAAAAAAGTAGATTTTGCGTATAATATGTTCAAGGCCAGCGAATTTCTTTTAGAACTTGTGAAATTGTGGAAATTTCAAAAACATAAAGTAGAATTAGAAATGTTAAATGGAATCGATAAAAAAAACAGAAAATAACAACATTATGAAAAAACGACTAAACCTTCTAGTATTCATCCTTTTGCTACAACCCACAATTGCACAAGAATACACACCAACACAAGAAAATTTAGAAGCACGGCAATGGTTTCAAGAGGCTAAGTTTGGGTTGTTTATCCATTGGGGCGTATATAGTCAGTTAGGAGATGGAGAATGGGTTATGCAAGAGCAGAAAATTTCAATAGATGCTTATGAAAAGCTACCTGCTTTTTTTAACCCTATTGCGTATAACGCAGATGAATGGGTGCGTATGGCAAAAGATGCGGGAATGAAATACATTACTATCACCAGTCGCCATCACGATGGGTTTTCTATGTTTGACTCTCAAGCAACCGATTATACTATTGTGAAAAAAACACCCTATAAAAAAGATGTGCTTAAGCAGTTGGCAGAAGCCTGTAGAAAACATGATATGAAGCTATTTTTCTACTATTCGCTTCTGGATTGGCATCACGATGATTATTATCCAAGAGGGCGTACAGGTACAGAAATAGATGGTAGAGGTACGGGAGAATGGGAAAAGTATATTGCTTTTATGAAAGCACAGCTTACAGAACTGCTTACCAATTATGGAGATATAGCAGGTATTTGGTTAGATGGGCATTGGGATCAACAACAATGGGACGGTAAAAATTGGGGAGATGTACAAGTAGATTGGCATTATATAGAATTGTATAAATTAATACATAATTTACAACCCCAATGTCTTATTGGAAACAACCACCATTTGGCACCTATTCCAGGAGAAGATTTTCAAATGTTTGAAAGAGATTTACCAGGCCATAATACCACAGGTTGGGGAACAAGTGCGGAACATGTAGGACAGTTACCAAAAGAAGTTTGTGAGACCATTAATGGCTCATGGGGTTTTAAACTTCAAGATAAAGCACATAAATCAGAAAAACAATTGATTCAGTATTTAGTAAAAGCAGCAGGCTATGGAAGTAACCTACTACTCAATGTAGGCCCAATGCCCAATGGTGAAATTCAACCAGAACATAAAGAGTCTCTTAAAAATATGGGCGAATGGATGCGTGTCAATGGCGAAACCATATACGGTACGGTACAAGGTCCAGTTTCTCCAAGTGATGAAATGGCATCCACTCAAAAAGGAAAGACGGTGTATTTACACTTGTTGAATAAAGACAAGGAATTGTACTTTATAGAGAATTTTGATGCCAAGTTTAAAAACATCAAACTATATAAAAATGGTAAAAAAGTAACCTACAAAATAAACGAATTTGGACTATTTTTAGAAATCCCAAAAGCGGATAGGGATGAGGTAGATACTATTGTTGAAATTACATTAAGATAAGAAGATGTCAGAATTTAGATTGGATGGAAAAACAGTTATAATTACTGGTGGTGCCAGCGGTATTGGAAAAGCAATAGCGTTAAAATTTGCAGAGAATGGAGCCAATGTCCACATATTGGAAATAAATAAAGATGTAGCAAGGAATACCATCAATGAAATCAAGGCTTTGGGAGGGAATATTACGGCACATCAATGTAATGTTGCAAATCAAGAAGAAGTACATAAAGCAATTACTGTCATTTCCCAAAATGCCCCAATCAATGTTTTGGTAAACAATGCAGGGATTGCCCATATAGGAAATCTGGAAAAAACAAGCGAGGCAGATTTAGATAGAATCTATAACGTAAATATAAAAGGAGTGTACAATTGTATGCATGCCGTTGTGGAGCAAATGAAAGAGAACGGAGGCGTTATTTTAAATATGGCTTCTGTTGCGGGTACTGTTGCGGTTGCTGACCGATTTGCTTATTCCATGTCCAAAGGAGCGGTGTTAACCATGACCTATTCCGTAGCCAAAGACTATGTAGGTTATGGTATTCGGTGTAATAGTATTTCACCTGCTAGGGTACACACCCCTTTTGTGGATGGTTTTATAAAGGATAACTACCCAGGGCAGGAGGCAGAAATGTTTGAAAAACTTTCTAAAACTCAGCCTATAGGTCGAATGGGAAAACCTGAAGAAGTAGCCAGTTTAGCCTTATATTTATGTTCGGATGCAGCAGCATTTATTACAGGAACAGATTTCCCCATAGATGGAGGGTTTATAAAATTAAATGGGTAGGGTATTGCCTCTAATTTACCTGACAGATGTACCTTGAGAAGCCTGTGCTGAGCGTAGTCGAAGTATAGTCGAAAGGGTTTTTGTTAGGAAAGATTGTGAGGAGCGTAATTAAAGTAAAATAGAGTCTAGTCGTCAGTTCGAGTAAAAATTATGGTAAGAATTTTGTATCAAGAACGGGTTAGTAAAGTTAAAAAGTAAAACAATAAATGAAATTAATAAGATTAGGAAATAGCGGAGAAGAAAAATCAGGAATTCAATTAGAAGACGGAAAGCGTATCGATGTTTCTACTTTTGGAGAAGACTATAATGAACAATTTTTTGAAACTAATGGTTTGGAACGACTCCAAAAATGGGTTGAAGAGAATGGAAGTAATTGTCCGGTTATTTCAGAAGAAATCCGTTTGGGGTCACCAACCTGTCGTCCTTCTAAAATAGTATGTGTAGGCTTAAATTATGCAAAACATGCTACAGAGGCTGGGATGGAAATTCCAAAAGAGCCAGTATTGTTTTTTAAGGCCACATCTGCAATTGTAGGGCCAAATGATGATTTGGTTATTCCAAAAGGCAGTAAAAAAACTGATTGGGAAGTAGAGCTAGCCATTGTAATAGGTAAAAAAGCATCTTATGTATCCAAAGCTGATGCGCTGGATTATGTAGCTGGTTATGTGTTGCACAATGATTATAGTGAACGTGAATTTCAGTTGGAAAAAGATGGGCAATGGGTAAAAGGAAAAAGTTGTGACACCTTTGCGCCACTAGGACCATTTATGGCAACAAAAGATGAAATAAAAAACCCTAATAACCTTAATCTTTGGTTAAAAGTAAATGATGAGATGCTTCAAAACAGCAACACATCAGATTTTGTGTTCAACATACAAGAGGTAGTGAGTTATATCAGTGAGTTTATGACCCTATTGCCAGGAGATATTATTTCTACAGGAACCCCTTCTGGTGTTGGTTTAGGGTTGAATCCATCACGCTTTTTAAAAGCTGGTGATGTAGTGGAATTGGGAATTGAAGGTTTGGGGAGTTCCAAACAACAAGCAAAAGCTTATGAGTAGGTGAGAATAGATAGCCATCAACATTTTTGGAAGTATGACCCTGTTAGACACAGTTGGTTAAATAACTCCATGAGGAGAATCAGAAAAGATTTTCTTCCATCGGATTTAAGACCAATACTACAAGAGAATGATATGGATGGCTGTATTTTGGTTCAGGTAGACCAAACGGAAGCAGAAACCGAGTTTTTATTGCAATTAGTGGACGAAAATTCTTTTGTAAAAGGTGTTGTTGGTTGGGTGGATGTATTGGCGGATAATGTTGAGGAGCGATTGCACCATTTTTCAAAGAACAACAACTTCAGAGGAATACGGCACATTGTACAAGGAGAAGCGGATGATTTTATGCTCCGAACTGATTTTCAAAATGGCATCGAGAAACTCTCAAAATATAACCTGACTTATGATATTTTAATTTTTCCGAGTCAGTTATTGTCGACTATTTTATTGGTGCAGAAGTTCCCAGATCAGAAGTTCATTATAGATCATATAGCTAAACCAGTTATTTCTGCTGGATTGGATGAGTATTGGGTGCATGGTATGCAAGAATTGGGAAAATGTGAAAATGTATTTTGTAAAATATCGGGTATGGTGACCGAGACCCAGAACTATAAATGGAGCAAAAATGATTTCACTCCCTTTATAGATGTTGTGGTCAATGCTTTTGGGATAGATAGAATATTATTTGGTTCTGATTGGCCCGTATGTATAGTAGCGGCTGAATATGCCGAAGTGTTAGATATTGTTAAAAGTTATTTCTCTGATTTTTCTAAAGAAGATGTTGATAAAATAATGGGAGGTAATGCAGTAAAATTTTATAATTTGGTATAGATGGATTTACAGTTTAAGGATAAAGTAATTATTGTCACAGGTGGTGATAAAGGGATTGGGTACGGAATTAGTACTGTACTGGCAAATGAAGGAGCAATTCCCGTCATTGTGGGAAGAAAGGAAAAGGATGTTTTAAAAGCGGTACAGCAAATTGAAGATAAAGGAGGAAAGGCTTTTTATGCTTTGGCAGAACTCACAGATCCAAAGCAGTGTAAAAAAGCTATTGATAGCGTTATTGAAAAATTTAGAAGAATTGATGGGTTGGTCAACAATGCAGGGGTAAACGATGGAGTAGGGTTGGAAAATGGCAGTTATGAAGATTTTGTAGCATCCATCAATAAAAATTTGACGCACTACTATATGATGGCAAAATATGTATTGCCAGCACTTAAAAAAAGTAAAGGTGCTATTGTAAATATTGGTTCCAAGGTATCGGTTACTGGCCAAGGCGGAACCTCGGGCTATGCAGCAGCTAATGGAGGTCGTAACGCATTGACCAGAGAGTGGGCGGTAGAGTTGCTTCCATATGGTATTAGAACCAATGAAGTACTGGTAGCGGAATGTTTTACACACATGTATGAAAATTGGATCAACACCTTATCAAACCCAAAAGAAAAATTAAAAGAAATAACAGATAGAATACCACTAGAAAATAGAATGACCACTGCTGAAGAAATTGCCAATACAGTGGTTTTTTTACTTTCAGAAAAATCGAGCCATACCACCGGTCAATTACTGTATGTGGATGGCGGGTACACACATTTAGATAGATCTTTATAACAACTAAAAATAACTAATGAAAGAAACCAACCAACCAGTGGTAGTCGCAAGAAAAGTACTGCTTCCCTTTATTTTGATTACCTCCTTATTTGCTCTTTGGGGTTTTGCCAATGATATTACAAATCCAATGGTATCAGCATTTAAAAAAATATTAGAGTTGAACAATACGCAAGCATCTTGGGTGCAGGCAGCTTTTTATGGTGGATATTTTACAATGGCATTACCTGCGGCATATATAGTAAAAAAGTACTCTTATAAAGTGGGAATATTGGTAGGTCTTGCGCTGTATGCTATAGGAGCTTTGTTGTTTTTTCCTGCTGCAGCAATGGAAAATTATTTTTTCTTTTTAGCAGCACTTTATGTATTGACATTTGGATTGGCATTTTTGGAAACTACGGCAAACCCATACATTATGAGTATGGGGAATGAAGAGACAGCTACACAACGCTTAAATTTGGCGCAGGCATTTAATCCTGTAGGAGCCTTATCAGGGTTGTTTGTGGCGCAGACTTTTGTGTTGGGAGCCTTGCAGTCAGATGATATAGATGCTGCTGGGAATAGCATTTATGAAACCTTAACGAGTTCTGCAAAAGCAGTTGTGAAAACTTCCGATTTATTGGTGATAAGAAACCCCTATGTAGCCTTGGGACTGTTCGTTATTTTTATGTTGATACTTATAGCGTTCGTTAAAATGCCAGAGAAAAAAGAAGCCGCAGATGCTTCTAGCATGTGGGAATCCATTAAACGAATATTTAAGAAAGAACGCTTTGTAGGTGGAGTTATAGCACAAATTTTTTATGTAGGTGCGCAGATTATGTGTTGGACCTATATTTATCAATATGCAGAAAACTTGGGCATCAATAATCAAAGTGCAGTAAATTACGCTTATGCCGCTCTAGGGTTGTTCTTATCAGCTCGGTTTATATGTACGTTCCTTTTAAAATATATCAATTCAGGTAAACTATTGATGTTTTTATCCTTAGCAGCAATTGCTTTTTGTTTGGGTACCATTTTCATTCAAGGTATGGGCGGGTTGTATAGTTTGGTCTGTGTATCCTTTTGTATGTCATTGATGTTTCCTACTATTTATGGAATAGCATTGCACGGATTGGGAGATGATGCTAAACCAGCTTCAGCATTTTTAATCATGGCAATAGTTGGAGGGGCGTTTATGCCTATTTTACAGGGATTGATATTGGACATGGGAGGTTCTGGCTATGCGGATACGACAATCGTAGGAGTACCCGAAGTTAATTTTTCTTTCATTCTGCCTTTATTTTGTTTTGTAGTAGTAGCAGTTTACGGGTATAGAACATACAAAGTGTATATGGTAAAGTAGTAAGTTTAATAGCACAATGTCATCAAGAATATAAATATGAAAAAATATTGCCTTGCCTTAGATTTAAAAGATGACCCTATTTTGATTGCGGAATATGAAGCTTACCATAAAAAAATATGGCTTGAAATAGAAAAAAGCATATTGGATTCTGGAATTATTAAAATGGAAATTTTTAGAACAGGAACAAGAATGATGATGCTCATGGAAACGGAAGATTCCTTTTCTTTTGATAAAAAAGCAGCAACAGATAAAAACAATCCAAAAGTTGAGGAATGGGAAGCGTTAATGTGGAAATATCAACAAGCATTACCTCATGCAAAATCAGAAGAAAAATGGATGTTGATGGAGCGTATATTTTTACTTTCATGATTTTATCAAAACATGGGTATATTCAATTTATTAGTATCTTGATGATTTAAACCAATTTTATGAAAATTAAAATATTGATTATAGCTCTTTTTGCACTGGTAAGTTGCAAGGAAAAGAAAAAAGAAACAGTTGTAGAAAGCGAAGAGATTACTCCAGTGCAAAAATTTTATGTAGGTACTTACACAGGGGAAGATAGCAAAGGGATTTACAGATATGCATTGCATGCAGATGGTAGTTTAGAACAAATAGGATTGTCTTCTGTGAGCAATAATCCTTCTTTTTTAATAAAGAGTTCAGATGGTAACTATTTGATTGCTGTAAATGAGTTGGATGAAGATGGAACTGGATATGTAGAATCTTTTAAAGTTGAAGGTGATAAACTACAATCACTGAGTAAAAGCATTTCGGGAGGGGCACATCCTTGTCATATTGTGGTGACCAAAGGTGGTCATATATTGGTTTCCAATTATACAGGAGGTAATGTAGGTTTACTTAAGTTAGATGCTACAGGAAAACTTTCTGATTTGTTGTTTTTAGAGGAACATACAGGTAATGAAAAAATAGAGGGTCAGGATGTCTCTCACGCACATTCTGCACAGTTTTATGGTGATGGTAAAGATATTTTGGTAGCAGATTTAGGAACTAACGAACTTTGGTTTTCTACGTTGGATACGGAATCCAATAAATTGGTATCGGCAAAACCACAAAAATTATTGATGGAGAAAGGAGCAGGTCCACGCCATACAGTATTTCATCCTAATCAAAAATGGTTATATGTTGTAAATGAATTGAATGCGACAATAACGAGGGTTGCCAAAAATAAAAATGGGTTTTTTGGAAAAAAAGAATCTATTTCTACATTACCAGAAGGGTATAACGAAGACAATTTTTGTGCTGATATTCATATTTCATCAGACGGGAAATTTGTGTATGCTTCTAATCGTGGTCATAACAGCATTGGGATATTTAGTGTAAATCAAAAAACAGGAGAACTTAGTTCTGTAGGGAATGAGTCTACGCGAGGAGATTGGCCTCGTAATTTTTCTTTATCACCTAATGGAGATTTTTTATTAGTAGCCAATCAAAATACAAATAATATAGTTTCGTTTAAAAGAAATTCAGAAACAGGATTATTAACGTTTGTTGCTGAAATTGAAGCACCAAAACCTGTTTGTATTTTATTCTAAAACGGAATGAGAGATAAGGTAACAAAACGAAACCTATCTATATTAGGCTCAAAAGAATTTACTGGAATTCAATTAAAAGACCCTAGTAATTATGCTGCTGGTCTCACAGGGGTAAAAGTTGCCCTGCAACATGTGTTTAAAGAGATGGGGATTGTAAAGGGAATGATTGCCCTGTCTCATATGAATCAAAAAAATGGTTTTGATTGTTCTGGCTGTGCATGGCCAGACCCTGAAAAACCTTCTAAACTAGGGGAGTATTGCGAGAATGGAGCAAAAGCTCTGGCAGAAGAAGCTACAAACAAACGAGTTGATGCTGATTTTTTTAAGAAATACTCCGTTGAAGACTTAAGTAATTGGTCAGACTATCAAATAGGAAAAAGTGGGCGACTTACACAGCCTATGGTTTTAAAACCAGATAGTATACATTATGTACCCATTTCTTGGAATGCAGCTTATGAATTGATTTCAGAGGAATTTCACAAATTAAATACCCCTGATGAAGGGATTTTTTATACCTCAGGGCGGTCTAGTAATGAAGCAGCTTTTTTATACGGACTTTTTATACGAGCATTTGGGACTAACAATATGCCCGATTGTTCCAATATGTGTCACGAATCTAGTGGGGTTGCTTTAAATGAAACCTTAGGAATAGGAAAAGGTTCTGTAAAACTGGAAGATTTTGAGAAAGCTGAGGTGGTGATGGTTATTGGTCAAAACCCAGGAACAAATCACCCTAGAATGTTATCTGCATTGCAAAAATGTAAGGAGAAAGGTGGTAAAATTATCAGTATTAATCCGTTAGAAGAGGCTGGCCTCATTCGGTTTAAAAATCCGCAAGAAGTAAAAGGAGTTTTGTTCTCTGGAGAAGCTTTGACGGATATTCATCTTCAAGTAAAAATAAATCAAGATGTTGCTTTATTGAAACTTATTATTAAAAAGTTGGCAGCACTTGATAAGGTAGATTATACCGTTTTTGACCATGACTTTATCAATACCTATACCGATGGATACGATGAGGTGATTAGAAACTTGGAGCAATATTCATCGGATGAATTGCTGCAATTATGTGGAGTAGAGGAAGAGTTGGTTGACCAAACTGTGGCTCTATTGGCGGAGAAAAACAGAATTATTATTTGTTGGGCCATGGGGCTTACACAGCATAAGAATGGGGTTGATAATATAAAAGAATGTGTCAATTTGTTATTGCTCAAAGGAAGTTTAGGGAAAGAAGGAGCAGGCACTTGCCCTGTACGTGGACATAGTAACGTACAAGGAGATAGAACCATGGGTATTATGCACCATGTTTCTAAAGAATTGAATCAGGCTTTAGAAGATACTTTTGGATTTACACCACCAAGTAAAGAAGGGTTAGATACGGTACATTCCATAAAAGCAATGTACGAGGGAAAAGCGAAGATTTTTATAGCCTTAGGAGGTAATTTTCTTTCGGCAGCGTCGGATACAGAATACACGGCAGAAGCACTTCAAAACTGTAATTTAACGGTTCAAGTAAGTACAAAACTAAATAGAAGCCATTTAGTCACAGGAAAAAAAGCATTGTTATTACCAACTTTAGGACGTTCAGAGCAGGATAAAACAGGTTTTCTTACGGTGGAGAATAGTATGGGAATCGTGCATAGAACAAAAGGGATACTTCAGCCTGCTTCTAATGAGCTAAAAAGTGAGCCTGAAATAATTGGAGGTATTGCAAATGCTTATTTTAAAGAGGGTCATGCTGTTGATTGGAAAAATTTGGGTTCAGATTATAACTTAATCCGAGAAAAAATTGAACAGGTTCTTAAGGGTTTTTCGAAACTCACACAGAAATCAAAAGGAATAGGGTTCTATTTACCTAATAATGTACGGGAACTAGACTTTAGTAAACTACCCAACAATAAAGCGCAGTTTAGTGTGTGCAATTTACCGAAACATTCTATAAAAGAGAATGAGTTTTTATTGATGACCATTCGTTCTCATGACCAATTTAACACCACTATTTATGGATTAAATGATAGGTATAGAGGAATCTATAATGAAAGAAGGGTTGTGTTGATGAATGAAATGGATATTAAAAAACTTGCTCTTAAAAAACTAGATGTGGTTGATTTGGTAAGTAATTATGATGGGAAAGAACGAAGGGTTGAAAAGTTTTTAGTCATCCCTTATAATATTCCACAAGGAAATTTAGCTTCCTATTTTCCAGAAACCAATGTGTTGGTACCTATAGACTATTATGCGGATAAAAGTAACACGCCCATAAGTAAATCAGTGATAGTAAGTGTAATTAAAAATAAATAAAAGGCCCAATCAAGAATTAGATTGGGCCTGAACAAATTAATCTATTTGTATTTGGTCACTCTTTCATCATGAATAACTCCGTTCCAGTTCATTCCAAAACAAATCCTAATAGGTGGGAAGATGGCGAGGAAGTGGCTGATTTTAATCCCATTACTAAAAAAAAGGATTTGGCTTATCCTCAAATACGATGGCTAAAAACGTTGCAACTAGACTTTGCTTCTAGGGCAGACTGGTGTGTAAAAGAGTACGAGGATACTAACCATGCGCCTATTGTAAAATTGCAGCACACAAACGTGTTATTTGTACAGCCAGGGCAAAAAATAAAATTAAAAGGCAAAGCAACAGACCCAGATGGGGATAAATTAAGCTACAAATGGTGCTTATGATGGAAAAGTGGACATAGCCCAGCCAAACAAGTCCAAAATATTTTTATTAGTGCCCAATAATATTAAAAGGGGAGAAACTATTCATATGATATTAGAGGTGACTGATTCTGGTACACATAACCTAACTAGATATCAAAGAGTTGTTCTAATAGGAAATTAGACAAAAGGTTTTGTTGTTTTTAATAAAGAAGTTGATTCAATACCAGTTTAAAGCAGCCCCTGTATAATTTTTTTCATTTCCTCAAGTTTTAGCTCACCATCTTGTGCTAATTTAAATTGTGCTTTGGCCCTAATTAAATTATGGTCGTCATAATTGGTTTTGTAATAGACATCCCCCGCTATGTAATCTGTTAAAAATCGTACGCCCATAATAAAAGGGAACAACAGGCTTGCATATACCAATGAGCTGAGCTCAGCTTTATTTAATAATTGATGTGCCGATTCTATATAGCCAGCGCTAAAAGCTTCAAACATTTTTAAATCATAAGAGATATTCTTTAAGTTTTCATCATCCTCTTCGCCAGTATTGGCAGTTGTGCGTACACCATCACCAAAGTCATAATGCACATATCCCGGCATTATGGTATCTAAATCAACAACGCAGAGTCCTTTGTTGTTTTCATCGAACAATACATTATTTATTTTGGTGTCATTATGGGTAATTCTGAGTGGAATAAGCCCTTTTTCACCAAGTTCCTGAATAGTACACATAATATCATAACTGGACCTTACGTAACCAATAACATCCTGAACATATTTAACTCGGCCTACTCTGTTTTCTTTAATTTGATGTTCAAGTTGCTGTAGTCTTTTCTTTAAATTATGAAAATTGGGAATGGTTTCTTTAAGTAAATTTGGTTGAAGATCAGAAAGAGAGGTTAAGAAAGCACCGAACATTCGAGCACCTTCAAAAGCTATGTTGGGATCTGTAACCTTGTCATATACCTTACTGTTGTCAATGAAATTAAACATTCGCCAATGTTGACCAGATGGGTCTGTGAAAAAAGGCTTGCCATTTTTTGTGTTTATTACCATCAAAGATCTTCTGTCAACATCAGTAGTATTGTTATGAATCAACTTTTTTCTGATGTGTGAAGTGACCAAAGACATATTGCCCATTAATGCCCCAACATCTTTAAACACAAAGCTGTTTATCTTTTGCAATAAATAGAAAGGCTTTTCAGCAATACTGTTTTGCACATGGTAGGTATCATTTATATGGCCACCTCCAAAAGGGGAAATAGAACCGACCGATCCTATTATGGCAAATTGTTCAACAATCAATTTAACAGTCATTAGATAGGGGATTTGGTCTTTTGCTTAGATTTTAATGAACAATTGTTTTTTATACATCCAGTAGCATAATCCCCAAAGAGATGCCCACACCAATATACTTGTAATAATACCTGTTGTGAGTTCTCTGACCAATCCAAACAAAGCATTTGTAAATGGGTGTAAAATTTCCTCAATGAGCATACCTCCATTAAGATGTGCGAATAGGTAAATGAACAATGAGTTCATGCTTACTACAGTGAAGAAAAGTGTCCACTTTCCATCTATTTTTTTTATATCGATCAACCAATATAAAAATGCCATGATTAGAATGGCCCATCCACCACTTACGATTACAAAGGAAGAAGTGGCGATTCGTTTGATGATGGGGACAAGAGGATCCATTAAATACCCCGCGACCACTAATGCCATACCTATTACGAGCAATTGTTTTAATTTCTTGCTTGCTGGTTTTTTATCCAGTAACAGTTTGCCTACCAATACACCCCATATGGTGTGTGCAGCTGTGGGGATTGCATTAAAAGAACTCCATCCCCCACCTAAATCTGCTCCTCCATATAGAGAATCAAACCAAGTGCCAAAGTTTTCGCCTAAAATAAAGGGATGGTTAAACCCTTGAACCGGAAAAAACAGGTACAGTGCATCTGCCAATATTAAAAGACCTATAGAGAACAAAATTTGAAAGGTATAGGTGCGTTTCATAATCAGATACGCAATCATATAGGTGATGCCGATTTGTGCCAGTACATTTTGAAAGTATGTAGTAATCATACCATTACCAACGCAATACAATGCCCAACCTAGAAATAAAAGAATTGCTGACCGTTTTAAAACATGCAGGAATATCTGTTTTGGAGTATTCCCTTTCTTTATTCTATTTTTTATCGCAAATGGCAATGATAATCCAACAATGAACATAAAGAATGGCTGAACCAAATCCCAGAATCGAAGTCCGTTCCATGGATGGTGGTGAAGTTGTCGCCCTAATACACTAATAAAACTCCCATCTGTTGCTGGGTCATGTGGAATCAACTCAAAAAGTTCAGTAAATTCCCCAATTAAAAAAAACATGGTAATGCCCCTAAAGACATCAATGGATTTAATTCGGCCTGATAAAATTTCAGTCATGATAATGGTTGTTTGCTTTATGAAATAATGCTCAATGGTTTGGTTTTTTTCCAATCACCCCGTGTAAAATCTGGGAATACTTGTGGCATTCCATCTTGAGCTACCGATGTTTCCGTTAATGGGGATACAGCACTCCAAGAACATCCTTCATATAAATTTTGATCTAAGGGAGTACCGTTTCTTAAGCATTCAATAATTCGGTATCTCATCATAAAGTCCATACCGCCATGACCGCCCATTTTGGTTGCAAGGGTTCCCAAACGTTTGTATAGTGGGTGCTCGTACTTTTCGTAAACAGTTTGTAATTGCTCTTCTCCTTGTACCCATTCATGGTGATTTTTTGTAACTCCTTCCACACCACCTTCTATGGCAATTCTTGTTGGGAAACCTGCCAATGTTCCTTTAGATCCTTGAATTAAATTAAGGCGACTATATGGTCTAGGGCTTGTTTCATCCCATTGAACCATAATAGTTCTCCCCAAGGTAGTTTTGATGATTGAGGTATTGATATCCCCTCCATTATATTCCAATTGGTTCCATTTATGGTCTTCATCATAATTTTTTTCTGCATAATCCTTTCGTCCAATCGCTGGAGAAGAAAAAGAGACCAATCGTGAAAAATTATCCTCTGTTCTGGCTAAGTTCATGTATTGCGCAACTGGTCCCAATCCGTGTGTTGGATATAAGTTTCCATTGCGATTGGCATAATGGGGTGTGCGCCATGATCCTGTTCCCCTTTCTTGTTCCTCCATCTGAAATCTAAGTTCATGGATGTAGGAGGCTTCTCCGTGGAGCAAATCACCTATAATACCTTGTCGGCACATATTTAGATACAACAACTCTTCTCTTCCGTAATTAACGTTCTCCATCATCATACAATGCTTCTGTGTTTTTTCTGAAACATCAACAATTTTCCACATATCTTCAATAGTTGTTGCAATGGGTACTTCAAGAAAAGCATGGGCTCCTTCCTCCATTGCTGTAATGGCCATTGGCGCATGCAAGCTCCATGGTGTTGCAATGAATACTGCATCTGGTTTTACCTCTTGCAACATTTTCTTCCAAAGGTTTTTGTCTCCATGATATAATGCAATATTTTGGTGACGGCCAATACCTTTTTCTTTACATTCTTTTTCTGCTTTTTTCGCTAAATCTTCATATAGATCACTAATAGCAACAATTTCTACCCCTTCAATTTCTGCAAACTGGCTAACATGGCCAGATCCTCTTGCCCCAACCCCTATAAAAGCACAGCGAACAGTTTCTAGAGAAGGTGCAGAAAAGCCACCCATGTATTGAGCATCTTTGGCACGAGTGGATATACTGGTTTTGGATTCTGTTTTATTATTTTCATTTGAAATACATCCAACAGCGGTAACTGCACCTATAGCACCTAATGCTTTAATGAAACCACGTCTGGAATCTTTTGATTTTCCCATAATTTATTTATTTTTTGTGAGCATATCTTTTCCCTTTACCAAGGATTTTAGTCAATTTTTTTTTTCGTAGTAATCCTGTGAACCATTTCTATTATTATGCCCAGATCTTGGTAAGATTATAACTTCTTTAAGATCTGATAATTGATTTAACCCAGCAAGAATACCTTTTGGATGGCAAGCTTCATCCAAAAGGCCAGCGCCTACTAAAATAAGACATTTTATATTCGCTACAAAGTTAGTAACATCATAATACGTACTGGCTTCATGAACTTTTTAGACATCTTTGTCTTACGTATTGGCATACCACTGTGGCCAACCTCCTTTTCTACCGACTTCTGGACCTAAATTATCAATGGGTAGATTGTGTGGGTTTATATTTAATACCAACCACCCATCTTTGACTTTATCTGTGACCCAATTTTGGTCTAAAGGATATATACCTACCCATTGAACAACCAATAACTCAGGGAATTTTTCTCATCTACTAGGTTTCGCTATTTGCCCTTTAACTTTTGCTCCACGAATATTATCCATTTTTATTTTCGGTTAAGTTCTAATTAAAACTTAGTAGAAAAAATTAATGAAGTATTTCCACCAATGGTTTCTACCCAGACAAGTATCAATATGAATTACAATGGGAAGAAAATAAAAAACTGGCGTAGGTATTCATGATAGCTCTGCAGCTTTATTACCATATTTATTTAGTGAGAATAAATCTTTTTTTCTTATATCTACAGGGACATTGAGCATTTCATTAAATTCACATAACGATGAAAGATTAACTGACGATGACCTCAAAAATAATTATTTTAACTACGTACAGGTTAATGGAAGACGAGTTAAGGCTACTCGTTTTTTTGTAAGAAATAAATGTAAGCTTCAAGTTAAAAAATTGAGTATTCATTATGGTAAAGAACATGGCTACCATAGAGAAGTGAAGTTTGATAAGGGCATATACCTTAAGCTAATTAAAAATACAACTTCACATTTTAAGTTTGAAGGCATCAATCTAAAAAGAGAGCAGCCTAAGGAAACAACTTTAAAGCCTTTTAAAACTTTTGAAGAAGATTTCATTAATTAATGATGGAACTTGCAAATTGCAACAGTTAAAATGGCTATTGGCAAAAATTCAATAAATAAAACCTATATTGACGGAGGCTTTACAGGTAACGACATTTTTGTAAAATTGATAGCGTATCACTTTAAAGAAAATAAGATAAGAACTACAAAGCCTCCTTTAGGTTCAGCACTTGGTGCCTGTATGGTTTTTCAAGCAAGCAACTCAGAAAAAAATCTTAAAGGAAAATTATAAAACGAAAAAAATAGTTCTATTAAATATAGTGTAATATGGGGAGAATACCAAAAGAAATAAGAAGTAGCTTTAATCCAAAATATCCTTCGGTGGATGATTTGCGAGAGCAAGCAAAAAGGAAAATTCCCAAATTTGCTTTTGAATATTTGGAAGGAGGTTGTAATGAGGATGTAAATTTAGACAAGAACACTTCAGAAATACGCGAGGTTGAACTTAAACCATATTATTTAACCAAGCATAACTCCTCGAAAATAAAAACCAATTTATTTGGTTATGAGTATGATGCACCATTTGGAATTGCTCCTGTTGGCTTACAAGGTTTAATGTGGCCAAATTCACCAGAAATACTTGCAAAAGCAGCTTTTGAACATAACATTCCTTTTATTCTTAGTACAGTAACTACAAGTAGTATTGAACGTATTGCAGAAATTACAGAGGGTAATGCTTGGTTTCAATTATATCACCCAACAGAAGATGCTGTTAGAGACGATATCATAAAAAGAGCTGATGCTTCAGGATATCCTGTTTTAGTATTATTGTGCGATGTACCCACCTTTGGCTATAGACCTAGAGATATTAGAAACGGATTGGCTATGCCTCCTAGTATGTCTATAAAAAATATAATGCAAATTTTAGGGAAACCTGAATGGGCTTTAAAGACTTTAATTCATGGGCAACCAAATTTTGCTTCTCTAAAACCGTATATGCCTGCTAACCTAGATTTAAAACAACTAGGGAAATTTATGGACCAAACATTTTCGGGTAGATTAAATGAAGAAAAAATTAAGCCTATTCGTGATATGTGGAAAGGTAAAATTGTTTTAAAAGGAGTTGCTACTGAAGAAGATACAGAAACTGCTATAAAACTAGGATTAGACGGCATTATAGTTTCTAATCATGGAGGGAGGCAGTTAGATGCTGGACAATCTACCATTAAACCACTAGTGCCTATTGCAAAAAAGTATGGTGATAAAATAAAAGTAATGATGGATAGCGGTCTTCGTTCTGGGCCAGATGTTGCACGGGCATTGGCCAGTGGAGCAGATTTCACCTTTTTAGGTAGGTCATTTATGTATGGCGTTGCTGCATTAGGAAATAAAGGTGGTGACCATACCATTTCTATATTAAAAACTCAATTACAGCAAGTTATGGAGCAGGTCTGTTGTGAGCAAGTAAAAGATTTTCCAAATCATTTGATAAAAAAATAACCAAAACCAATCAAACTATAAGTCAGTATAATATAGAAGATATTGCTGGGGGTGAATTTGAAAGAACTCCAATACCTAAATCCAACTGGAAAAGCTTTTTGGGAATGTATGTAGGTCATTATATGGCATGGATAGCGGCAGCCTTGCTCTATGCAGTATATTTAAAATCACCAGAGGCTCAAGTTTTACTTGCAAATGGAAAAGCATCTTCTGTTGCCCCTGGACCATTGGCTCATAATGCTATTGGAGTTTTTGGAATCATAACGGTTGTGCTTGCAGGTTAGACCACTTCCAATCCAACAATTTATAGGGCAGGTCTTGCTTTTCAGGCCATTACGCCCAAAGTATCCACTTTTTGGGTAACCATTATTGCAGGAACAGTAGCTAAAATATCAAGACTTTCCCCAGTATTTGCCATGAAGTTATTAGATTTTGTAGCTTTTTATGGTTTTATATTGGCACCAATTGGAGCAATTATTGTGTTTGAACACTTTTTGCTGATAAATTTGGCATTCAAAGGTAAGACAGGTTTAAAATTCAATTACGCAGTCCCGATTGTTTGGGGAGGAACTTTTACTGTTTTTTATTATATTTCTATACAGTTTAATGTGTTTCTATCCTTTTTTACACTTCCCGCTTGGATTAGTTGTGGAATAGTATTTATGATTTTGAGTAAGTGTTTTCAGAATAAAAATCTCGATTAAAATCAAAAAAAGTCCTAGAACATGGCAAGTCTAGGGCTAACACTTAAATTAAATTATTGTGTATTCTTTGATTAAAAAACGAAACCAGTTGATAGTCTGTATGTAAACGCATATATAGCAATGAAAATAAGTGCTATACATAACCATGAGTATATCTTAAAGGAATTTTTAATAATCAAATTCCCTAGGTTTCTAAATGCGTCAAAATAAATGTTTTTTATAAGTAGTATTTTTTTCATGTCCTGATAGTTTGTATGTTTTGTTAGGTCAAATATCCGTCAAGACATGTAAGCTTTTAAATAATATAGATAATGTGAGGATATATAGGTTAAACCAAACAAAGTGTCGTTCAAAAGTAGGTTTGCATGGACGAATTAATCTCTTGTGTTTATGTGAGTGTCCGATAAAATACGTGTTATATAGGGTTAAAGAATATAAACAAGCATACGAGAATTGCTAACTGTTTTTTTTGATAAAGAATGTAGGTTAAAAATAAGAAAACCACCCAAAAGGTGGTTTTCTTATTGTGGAGCCGGAGGGCGTCGAACCTATCTCTTGAATTACTTATAAACAGGGGTTTTCAGAAGAGGTGGTTTTTATGCTCACCGAATAGGTGACTTTTGCATGATAACAGGAATAATAGTGTATATAATCTTGATTAAAGCTTGTAAATCCTTGAATATCTTTGGTCAAGCAAATTCCTATATTTTTTTTGTATATCCGTTTAATGTCCATTAGCTGTAATGCTTGCTATTACGAGCCTATCGAAGATTTTATCTCCAAAGTACCTTCTATTGAGCTTATAAATGAACTCATTTAGATAAAGTTGTAGATATTTGGCCTTTATCTTGTGATATGTTCCCACAAAATTCCGCTTTGCATTGCTTATGGCGATATGTACCCATTTTAAGGTCTCTTTTGTTGTTTGTTCGTTTGACTTTTCACTGATATGTATATCCACATAGTGGGCAATGTTCACATATGATGTACTCTTATCGGTAAAAACTATGGAACCGTCATTATCTATTGCTTCCTGTAGTGTTCGGTCCGTAAGGACCTTGGCCTTGAAATATCTGGCCTGACGTTCTACTTTTCCTGTATCTATATCCTCCAAAATAGTGCTCTCCGCCATTATCATCACATTGGATTTTGTCTTACTGCCACGTCCTGCTTTCTGTGTTTATGGGCAGACGCCTCTATTGTAAATATCCTTCGTCGGCCTCTATCATGCCCTCAAGAGTGTAGCGGTCGTCACGCTGTCCCATTGCCTTGCGAAGCTTATGAACCATGGCCCAAATGACTCGTAGCGCTTCGACCCAAGTTGGCGCTGGATCTCCTTACTGGAAAAACCTTTTTTGGTAATGCTCAATAAAAATATTGTTTTGTACCAGATCATAAAGGATAGTTTGGAACTCTCCATAATAGTACCGCTGCGCAAGGATATCCTTGCCTTGCAAGACTTACATTGATAACTCCACTTGTTCTTGAACCAATAGTAATCGTGCCTTGGCAGCGATGGCAAATAACACCCTGTTGATCGCGCTGTTCTTTAAAATGTAATCTGCAACTCTGCTCATCGGTAAAGTGTACTCCAAAAGAAAATATATCCATACTCAACTATCTTAAAATCAATTGAATATACGAAGTATTATTTAAATTAGGGATGTTTACGGGCATACAAAATAAATTTTAATGGAAAATCTTATTTATAATTTCTTTACGTATTATTTTACCATTATTTGTTTTCAAAAAAGTATCAACTAAATAAATTTTCTTTGGAATTTTAAATTTATTACTTGATAATTCTGACTTCATTTTTTCTTTCAAAACCTCTACATCAATATTCCCTTCAACTACCAAAACCAATTTCTCTCCTAATTTTTTATCTGGCACTCCTGTAACAAAAAATCTGTTTTCAATGATAGATGAAAGTATGGATTCTATTTCTTCAGGAATCAGTTTTATTCCTCCAGAATTGATGATATTATCATACCTGCCCAATAATTGGAATTCTGTATCAGAAATAAGCTCAACAATATCATTTGTAACTATTAGTTTATCAGAAAGGTTTGGAGCATTAATAACCAAACAGTTTCTGCTGTCCTGAGAAATTTGAATGTTTGGAAGAGTATTGAAATAGTTATTGATTCTTATTGAACTGATATTGATTTTCTTAACTGCAATATGGGTAATTGTTTCCGTCATACCATACGTTTCAAAAATTTGGGTATCCAAGCTTTGAATCTTTTCTTTAAGACTATTGGGCATTGGTGCCCCACCAACTAGCAACGTTTTTATTTGTGATAATTCCTCTAATGAAGTTTCAACTTGCAATGGAACCATTGCTGTAAAATCATATACTTTTGAAATATTTTTTAATGGATTGGAAATAGGTTCCACACAATCCAATTCCAAGCCTAAAGCCATTGCTCTTATCAACATCATTTTCCCTGCAATGAAATCAGTATTTAAGCATAATAATGCCTTGTTTTCAGCTTTTAAACCAAAATAACTACCCGTAGCCAATGCTGAATTTACCATGTGCTCTTTTTTTAGAACAATGGTTTTGGGCTTTCCTGTAGAACCAGATGTTTTCACTTCTATGGTAGGCTTCTCAGATAGCCAATCTAACAAAAAAAAACCTATAGAAACTTCAAAAAATTTCCCTTCTTTTACTAAACTATAAGCTACTTCTCGTAACTCTTCCTTAGAATAGGAAAACCCATTTAGTTTAAAACAAGAATGAATAGTTTTATAAGATTGTGTCATTAACTTCTTGTGCCAAAAAGTTTTCTTTATCCGTAACTTTCCCAGTTAATTTTTCCTTCCAGTTTGTCCATCCATATTTTTTGGAGAAAACAAATAATAGTATGGGATAGATTACCAGTACTGGAATGAAAACATCCCACCCCAATTCTGGTTCAGAAATATCACGATAAATGGAATGTGTTTGAAAAGCAGTCCAATCTGATGTTAACAAAAGAGCCGCTGTTAAATTATTGGCGGCATGAAAACCCAAAGCCAGCTCCAAACCTTCATCCATTAGAGTCATAATTCCCAATAGAAATCCTGTTCCTATATAATATACCATTATCCCATAGCCTAATTTTGCAACTTCTGGATTACCTAAGTGCATCAATCCAAAAAGTATAGAGGTAATTAGTAAAGGCGCCCATCTATTTTTTGCCATAAGACCAATCCCTTGCATCATATGCCCTCTAAACAAATATTCTTCAAAACTTGTTTGCAATGGAATAAGAATAACACCTATGACAACAAGAATAAGAAACGGTATCAGGTTAAAATTAAAAACATAATTTTCAGGCGAAAAATAAAGATCAATTCCAATTAGTGCTATTGTTATAAAACTCCATAACCCAAAAGCAAAAAATATCCGTTTCCAATCAACTTTTTTTCTAGATGTGGTCAATGCCGTTATAGACTGTGGATGTATTAATTTCACCCATCCCCAAACCACAAAAAGTCCAGCGGATAACGGTGCCAACAAAATTATAAGAACTACATTAGAACCCAATTTACTTATTAAATCCTGCATCATCACATCTACACTTATTGGAGAGTTTAATGTCATTATATAATTCATGACCATAAAACCTATAAACCCTAATGGAAGTACCAAAAATTTCCATAACCCTATATTTCCTCTATACCCCTGTTCTATGTACATAAATCTTCTATTAAATTATTCTGCCAATTTTTATTATTCTTGTAATATATTCTACCTTTTTCGATGAACAAAGGAGAATCAAAATTATTTGTGTACAACCCACCTGTACCAAGACCTTGTGGTAGGTTGTTCTTTAAGGTAAATGTCCACTGTGCTATGGCGTTTAATCCTATATTGCTTTCCAAAGCGCTGGTTATCCACCAACCTATATTATATTTCTTTGCCAAAGTTATCCACTCTTCACTTCCTTTATACCCTCCTACCAAACTAGGTTTTAGTATAATATATTGAGGTTGTATTGTTTGTAGCAGTTTTTCTTTTTCTGTTACATCAAACACTCCTATCAATTCTTCATCCAAAGCAATTGGCAAAGGTGATTTAGTACTTATTTTTTTCATTTCTATAACATTCCCCGGTTTTATCGGTTGTTCTATGGAATGTATATCATAGTTTGATAAAATCTTAAGTTTCTCCAGTGCTTCACCTTGTTTAAAAGCACCATTGGCATCTACCCGCAATTCTATTTCTTCTTTGGTATATTTTTTCCTGATGGATGACAACAATGAAATTTCAGTTTTAAAATCAATGGCTCCTATTTTCATTTTTATGCATTTATAACCTTCTTCCAGTTTTTGCTGAATCTGGTTGAGCATAAAAATTTCATCTCCCATCCAAACCAATCCGTTGATAGGAATTGAATCTTCTTTTTCTGTAAAATCTGATGGAAATAATATAAACGGGGTTTTGGATTGTAATGAAATAAATGCTTGTTCCAATCCAAATTGAATACTGGGAAAAACCATTAATTGACTCCATAATTCATCTTTCCCTAAATGAATATTAGTGCATACCCACTTTAATTTCTCTTCATATTCTGGGACATCATCAAAACTCAATCCTTTAAACAAACCACATTCCCCTATGCCATATTTTCCATTTTCTTCTATAATTAAGAACCAAGTTTCTTTTTGGTTAAGTACCCCTCTTGAGGTTCCGCTTGGGGCTTTGAAATTTAACGTGTATTTCTTACAATAGGCTTTCATTATAAAAAAGTCTAGCAACTATATTTTTATAAATTTACCTATTTCTAAAAGATGTAGTTCTTTACCAGCCTTAGCAAACTTTTCAATTGCTTGTTCATGGTCTATTACAATATAACCAAAAGTATCATAATGATACCCTAAAATTGTGTTGCAATCTACAAAGCCTGAAGCAATTATAGCATCATCTACACCCATAGTAAAATTATCCCCTATTGGTAAAATAGCCATGTCTAATTTAGTGGTCATTGGAATAAGTTTCATATCCATTGTTAAGGCAGTATCACCAGCAATGTATATGGATTTGTTTTTAACTGTAACAACAAAACCACCTGGTTGCCCCCCGTATGATCCATCTGAAAAAGATGATGTATGTATGGCGTTGACATATTTTATTGTTCCAAAATTAAAATTCCAACTACCTCCATGATTCATAGGATGGATATTAAAACCTTTATTTTCATAATATGTGGCAATTTCATAATTGCTTACTATAGTTGCATTGGATTTTTTTGCAATTCTCTCAACATCCAAAATATGGTCTTGATGTGCATGGGTAATTAAAATAAAATCTGGTTCAATTTCATCTATATCTATTTTACCTAAAGCTTTTTCATTTGCAGAAATAAATGGATCTATCAATAATGTAGCTTCTTCAACTTCAATCAATAGTGAAGCATGACCAAGAAAAGTGATTTTCATTTAAAAAGGATTATGGTTTAAAATTATTTAAAATTAAACCAAAAACGGACACCTTTAGATGTTTTATCAATATTTAATGTAGATTGTAATTGATTTACCAAGCGGTTCATTAAACGTACTCCCATGGATGAATTGGCCCTATCATCAATGTCTTCAGGAAGACCTATACCATTATCCGTATATTCAAAAAAGCCTTGATCTTTATTTTTTCTAAGATGAATGTATATTTTTCCATTTTCATCTCCTTCTGGAAATGCATATTTAAAAGAATTTGAAACCAGCTCGTTCAATATTAATCCAAAAGGTATTGCCCTATCAATATCCAATTCTACTCCTTCTGCATCTATTGTAATATTAATGTTGTGCCCTCCCTTTTTATAAACGGATTGTACACTATTAATCAAACTTTCAATATACTCTTGCATTTCAATTACGGAAAGGTCATCATTCTGATATAGTTTTTGATGAATCAGTGCCATAGCTTTTACTCTACTTTTTCCTTCTTCCAAAGCTGCAATTGCTGCCTTGCTTCTTGTATTCTTTGTCTGTAGACTTAGTAAACTGGATACCATCTGTAAGTTGTTTTTTACACGATGATGGATTTCTTTAAGAAGTGAATTTTTCTCTATTAAAGAATTTTCAATAATATGTTTTTGTGCAGCAATTAGCCGCTGGTTTTTTATACTCTTTAAATAGGCAAACACCATCCCTGCAAAACCAAGTAATGTAAATATTAATGAGATGAACACAAGGCTTATTTTTTCATCCATGGATTGCAAATCATTCCTTGTTTTTTCCATTTCCTGTTTTTGCTCATCAACCATCAACCTTGAAATGGCCACTTGCTGTTCCGCAACGGCAACTAATTGTTGCTTTTTAATTGATGTATTGCTCAAATTTATGGAATCTCTAATTCTTACATTTCTTTTTAAATAAAGAGAGGAATTTTTAAAATCTTCTCTTATCTCATAGTAAAGAGCCAATAAGCGATTTTTCTTTATGACATGTTCTACTTTGGCAACATTAAACTCTTCATCTAAGTATTCTTTTGCTAGCCTATACCTTTTCAATTGCAAATGACAATCGGCCAAGTTTAATGTGTTTTCCACAACATCTGTAGAATGTTTGCCCCTATTATTTTCTTCAATAATGGCTATACTACTTTCTAAAAATGGAATGGCTTCTTCATATTCTTTTAACTGCACATGACACTTTCCTATATTCCCGTCAATAATTCCTTTCAATAAATTTCCCTTTGCTACTTCATATTCTGTTCTTTCTTCAGTAATATCAATTAAATAAAGTTCAATATAATTATGTGCTTTTTTAAAATATGGGAATGCAGTTGGTGCCGACCTATCCAATCTAAGAAAATTTCCAACAGTATTATTATACACTGCCAAACCATAATGGTCATCTTCACTAATGTTTTTTTTAACTTCCATGATATAATCTTCCATAGCTTGTCTATGAAGGCCTAGGTTAGAATAGATATCATAAAATGCAACGTTGTCCGTAAAACCTAATTTCCTTTTTCTCTCTCTAATTTCTACCTGCTTATCATATAGTTGTAATTGAGAATAGTCATCGTCCATAATGTTCAATAACTTTTTCATTGTATCCAAATCCAATTTCTCCTTTTCTGTATACAACTCATTTGTAATTGCTATACTCTTATCATAATCACCAATATCATGATATAACTGAGATTGAATTAATTTATATTGCTGAATGGCAACGGTATCCTTTATCTTAAGGGAAGTATTAAGATATACATTAACGGTATCCAACCAATCGTATGCTGAGTTTTCATTATATCTATTAGAAGTATTAAAGAAAAAGGAATATCTACCACTGGCGTTTTTAGAATCCTGAAATTCTTTTAAGAAGTTCTCTTCTATCTCCAAAGAATCTTGTGCAAAGGCATGTGCAAAAGTCAAAAAGAAGACCAATGCTGTATATCTTATTTTACAATTACTATTTTTCATTTTCAATTTGGTCAAAAATCAAATAAATATACTTAATGCTCTCTTTAACAAGGACAACTTTATCCATTTCCTTACTATCAAACTTAATACAATAAAATAGTATTGGTGAATTTTTGTTGTAAACAAAATTATACACGTTGTGTAGACAGGTTTTAAGTTGTTCTATTATTTCTTCTCAATTCATTATTCTTATAAAAATGGGT
>CAYNLI010000019.1:0-31070 GCA_964398035.1 uncultured Flavobacteriaceae bacterium
TGCAGCATAATTTAATTTTAACCTGTAGCCGTATTTTAGGACGAGACATTAAAAACAACCGTGAAAGAAATAAATCAAATAATCCACTTAACTAAATCTCTAGATATAGTAAAATCTATCCTTTCAAATGGATTTTACACCTCATATGCAAAGGAAATTTTTAATGGAAAAAATATCTTAATTCCAATGATAAGTTTTTCTAATATACTTTTTCGTGATATTGGAGAAAATGAAGTTGTAAACTATGGCAAATATGGAATTGTATTTGACAGAGATACAATCATTGAAAAATTTGATTTAAATCCGGTATTCTATGTAAAAAACAAAAGTGATTTGGAAACAAGTTTTAAAAACAACTTTGAAAACTCAATAATACCTCAAACTTTGAAAGTTGCCAAAGACTTTTATAGTGAATGTAATTGTGAAAAATTCACTGACTATATTAAATTAAAACCACTAAATAAGGAGGTTGAAGACTTATTGAATACGTTAGATAAAAATGTGAATGATGAATTTATCAATTCATTGAAAATAATATTTGAGAATTATTTCGTGAATTCGCTCAAACAAATGTTGGCATTAAAACCATATACTGTTGAGAACAAATCTGGAGAAACAAAAATTGCATACAATGAGCGTGAATGGAGAAAAAGTTTTTTCGAACTGAACTTTATTTCTGAAATTACCCCAAAAGGAAAAGTAAATGAGGTATACGAAAAATGGACAAATACTTCTAAACCACATTATACAGAAAAATACGTGCAGAAATTCGAGTTAAGTGACATAAAATTAATATATGTTGACAATGAAAAAGAAATAAAGGGTTTAGAAAAATACTTAAAAGTAAATTTTGAAAATCAATCAGTTGATATTACGACTTTAACCGAATGTAAAGAAATAGAAAACGCAAGTTAATATTGTGTATAAATAATGCTTAAATTAGTGCTCAATCAAAGTATAATGCTCTTTTGTTAAGTCTGATTTTCCTTCGGAAAATCCTCGCATACAAAACCGCACTATTCATACATAAACATGTTATGCTCAATTAGAAAAATACCGAAAGAGAAGAATGACGCAACATAGAAAAAGAAATAAAAATTTAGGATTAGTAGAATTGATTGCCATTGCTTTAGGTGGAATGGTTGGAGGTGGGATTTTCACTATTCTTGGTATTTCCGTATCAATGATTGGAAATTTAACACCAATTGCAATTGTGATTGGTGGTTTAATCGCTTCATTGGCTGCATATTCTTACGTTAAATTAGGCTTATACTATCGAGATGAAGGGGCAACTTACTCATTCTTTAAAAGAACTTATCCAAACTCACATTTTTCAGCATCAGCAATTGGTTGGTTTATAATTTTTGGGTACATCAGTACATTAGCATTATATGCCTACACTTTTTCTTCTTATGCTATTAGTAGTACAGATTTCGCGGATAATATTTGGATCAGAAAAGGAATTGCAATTGGTGTAATAGGTCTTTTTACATTAATAAACATTTGGAGTGTTAATGGAATGGGGAAAATTGAAGATTTGATGGTTTATACCAAATTAGTCGTTCTGACTATTATTTCAGTTGTATTAATGCAACACGGAACAACTGATTTTGGAACATTTATAGAAAATATGGCTTTAGATGCAGAAAATTCAAATGTTTTTTCAATTCTGATAGTAGCCTCTTTAACATTTGTTGCTTATGAAGGCTTTCAATTAGTAATAAATGCAGTAAATGAAATGACCAACCCTGAAAAGAATATTCCAAGAGCAATTTATTCTGCAATTAGTTTAGCAATTCTAATATATGTTGTGATTTCTTTAGGAGCTTTGTTTGCTATACCAACAGAAGAAATTATAAAAAACAAGGAATATGCACTTGCCGCAGGAGCAGGGAATGTGCTTGGAAAAATTGGTACAAACCTTGTCATTCTCGGTGCAATATTAGCAACAAGTAGTGCCATAAGCGGAACAGTCTTTGGTTCATCAAGACAAATGTCTGTAATTGCGAGAGATGGTTATTTCCCAAATTGGTTATCAATTAGAAAAAATAATAGTCCACAAAATGCAATTATCGGAATGGCAGTTATGGCAAGTATTTTAATATTAATTGGCGGGCTTGAATTGATACTTGAATTTGGAAGTATAACTTTTCTTTTAGTTTCATTATTAATGGCTGTTGCAAATTATAAAATTAGGAACAAAACGAACTCTTCTAAATTTTTAACAGGATTATCAATTATTGGGTTAGGAATTGGTGGAACATTAATTTTGTATTATGAATTTACAACTAAATGGGAACAAATGATTGCCATAATAATACTTTATATCATTTTGGCTTTTGGTGCTTGGAAATATTCAAAAAAAGAAGAAAAAAATAGAAAAAGGGCATAACAAAGAACTGTGGCTAAAAACAAGTCTTTTTTAATTTATTGCTTCTTCTTGCCTTGCAGTAGAAAACAACCCGTATATTACTTTTGCACAACTTATTATAGTTAGCAAGATTCGGGTTTTATGGCCTTTAAAAGCGAAGTACTTTTGTATTGTAATATACATGGAAAATGACTGAGCAGGAACATATTAATTATAATCGAATTGCAGCCGCAATAGATTATATAAAGGCAAATTTTAAAGACCAGCCCTCTTTAAATGAAATAGCCGAAACAGTACATTTAAGCAATTTTCATTTCCAACGACTATTTACAGATTGGGCAGGAGTAAGCCCTAAAAAGTTTATGCAATACATTAGTGTTGAATATGCCAAACAGCTTTTAAAAGAAAAGCAAGCCACTCTTTTTGATACGGCATATAAAACTGGGCTTTCTGGCACAGGTCGTCTTCATGATCTATTTATAAATATTGAAGGAATGACCCCTGGTGAGTTTAAAAATGGCGGTGAAAATTTATCCTTAAACTACAGCTTTGCAGAAAGTCCGTTTGGCAAACTACTAGTTGCATCCACATCCAAAGGAATTTGCCATATGGCATTTTTTAGCAACGAACAGCAAGCATTGTCAATCTTAACATCCCGATTCCCAAATGCGATGTACAATCAAGTAGCAGATAAAATTCAGCAAGATGCACTGTTTGTTTTTCAGAATGATTGGAGTAAATTAAATCAAATAAAACTGCATTTAACCGGAACTCCTTTTCAATTAAAAGTTTGGGAAACCCTGTTGAAAATTCCAACAGGAAACCTGACCACATACGGCGCAATTGCCAAAAAAATAGATAGACCAAAAGCATCAAGAGCCGTTGGAACTGCTATTGGAAACAATCCTATTGCCTTTCTAATTCCATGCCATCGAGTAATCCAATCTTCAGGAAATATTGGAGGTTATATGTGGGGAACAACACGTAAAACAGCCATAATTGGTTGGGAAGCTGCCAAAATCAACGCCACAATTGACCATCAATACTAATGGGAAATATCAAAACAAAAATTGCAGATACTAATTGGCAATCTGTATCAGAATCATTGAATAAAAAAGGTTTTGCCCTAGTTCCAAAATTATTATCTAATCAACAATGCAAAGAACTTATAACGGACTACAAGACTGAAAATCTATATCGGAAAACAGTAGTCATGGAACGCTACCGATTTGGATTGGGAGCATATAAATATTTTGAATACCCCTTGCCAAAAAACATTCAAACAATTAGAGAAAGTGTCTACCCAAAGTTAGCCCCAATTGCTAATTTATGGATGAAGGTTTTAAAAATAGATACCCATTTTCCAAAAACTCTTAAAGAGCTTCAAAACCAATGCCACGCCAACAATCAGTTAAAGCCAACTCCTTTAATTTTAAAATATGGCAAAGGAGGTTTTAACACCTTGCATCAGGATCTTTATGGAGCTATTTATTTTCCACTTCAAACTGTGTTTTTCTTAAATGAGCCTGATGTGGATTTTACTGGCGGAGAATTTGTATTGACACAACAAACACCAAGAGCGCAATCCAAAGCCATGGTTTTAAAACCAAAAAAAGGAGATATGCTCATATTCACGACCAATTTTAGACCTATTAAGGGAACAAAGGGGTATTATCGTGTGAACATGAAACATGGTGTAAGTGAACTGCACAGTGGGGAACGACATACTTTGGGCATTATTTTTCATGATGCAGTCAGTTAAAAAATGATTCTACATCTTGAATTGAGCGATACAGATTTAAAAAAGAACATCAGGCGACAAAAAATTTGCTTTGGAGGGAACAGAAAACTAAAAATTTACGGAACTTTAAAATGCGCATCGGGCAAGAGAATGAAACGTGAAAATCGCGTTTTCTTCTCATCAGAAAAAGAAGCAAAAAACAATGGATACAGACCTTGTGGGCATTGTATGAAAAAAGACTACCTAAATTGGAAAAATGGATTTATTCAATAATACTGTAGACCACACAAAAAATTTATTACCAAAAGACGGAACAGTAAATTACTACGGCGAATTAATATCAGTATTACAAAGCAATTACTACTTTGATCAATTGCTCCACAATGTGGAGTGGAGAAATGATGAGGCCATAATGTATGGGAAACGGATTGTGACCAAACGAAAAGTAGCTTGGTATGGCAATAAACCGTATAAATACACCTATTCAAACACCACTAAATCGGCCCTGCCTTGGACAGCTGAATTATTGGAATTAAAAGAACTGGTAGAGCAAAAAACTGGAGAAACGTTCAATTCTTGCTTACTCAATTTGTACCACAATGGCAATGAAGGTATGGCTTGGCACAGTGATGCAGAAAAAGATTTAAAAAAAAACGGAGCAATTGCATCGTTAAGTCTTGGGGCAGAACGAAAATTTGCCTTTAAACATAAAGAGACAAAAGAAAACATCTCCTTTATTTTAAAAAAGGGTAGTTTATTGGTCATGAAAGATGCTACACAGACAAATTGGCTTCACCGTTTACCACCAACAAAAACGGTACTCATTCCAAGAATCAATTTAACTTTTAGAACAATAATTGAAAAAGAGAAGTGATTTTACTTCTCCTTCCAAGCATTGTACCCTCCTGTAAGGTTGATCACTTTTTTATAACCAAGTGAATCCAGTAAACGGGTGGCTTTTCCACTCCTGTTTCCAGAACGGCAGTATAAGTATATTGTTTTTTCCTTATCAATATCTTTAAACTGCTCTGCAAAATCTTCATCGAACCAATTAATGTTCAGAGAATTTTCTAAATGTCCCGCTTCATGTTCTTCTGGGGTGCGTACATCAATCAAAACTTCGGTTTCAGGGTTTATTTGTGATAACTCTGTGATAGGTTTTTCTTTATTTTGGGAACAAGCTTGTTGTACAAAAGCCAATACAATTATTAATAGGAAACGTTTCATGAAATTCAAGAATTAAAATTCAATTCAAAAATAAACATAATTAGTAAGAAAAAAATCATTTACTTTTGATACCCGAACAAATTATGGCAACAAACCAATTACATCCAAAAAAATGGGTAGACCTTTATGCGGATTACCTCTTTAATTACGCGGTAGTCCGAATAAGCGATGCCGACCTTGCCAAAGATTTGGTACAGGAAACTTTTTTTGCTGGTTTAAAATCTGCCAAAAATTTCAAAGGCGATGCAACAGAACGTACATGGCTCATTGCTATTTTAAAAAGAAAGGTCATTGACCACTACAGGAAAACAAACTCTAAAAAGGGAAAAGCCGAGGTAAGGATAAATTACAGCTCCAGTTCTGACTCAGACGGTGACTGGTTGGAAGAGCAAGTGGCCGACCCCTTTAGCACCTTGGAAAATGGCATTATAGAGAATGAAGAATTAGGTCTTGCTATACAGGAATGTATAGCCAAACTGCCCAAAAAGCAGGCATTGGTGTTTACAATGAAAACAATACAAGATATAAGCACGGAAGATATTTGTAATGATCTGGGAATTAATCCGTCTAATCTCTGGGTAATGATTCATCGGGCAAGGACGTCTCTTATGGATTGTTTAAATAAAAATTGGTTTTAGTTATGATTTCTTGCGAAAAAGCGGCAACTATATGCAATAAAGTACAGTACAAGGAAGCAAACTTTATGGAAAAGATAAAACTTACCTTCCATTTATTTGTATGTAAAACGTGTTCAAAATTCACTAAGAGAAACAAAGAATTGACTTCACTCTGTGACAAAGCAAATCTTCATAGCCTATCTGAAAAAGAAAAACTGAAAATGAAGGAAAAAATAAAACCTCAACTTTAAAACTGAGTAAATAAACCCCAAATTATTCCCCACCAAAAAATAGGGATTGCCTCTACCCAAAATGATGTGAAATACTTGTTTTGTTTTGTTTTCACAACAACCAATGCCATTCCCAAAATTAAACAAAGAAGACCTTTGGACACAATTTCCAACATGGAAAGATTATCTTTTAAAAATGTGGAAAAGAAAAAAAGCATAACGGCCAATCCTCCAAATATTTTGGTTTGCACCACACCATAACGTTGTGGAATTGTTCTTAATTCTGGCATATCATATTGCAAATCCCTAATCTCAAAAGGCATCAATAATATCAATACCAAAACAACTCGTTGAAAAGTTTCTACCCAAACATCCCAGCCTAAACCATGCTTACTTACTATTACTGGCAAAATCACAGTAGTACCGGCCCATACCAAGCCCACCATAAATATTTTTAGTCCTCCCCAACTTCTTAGGCTTTTAGCTTTTGGTAAAAGAGGCAATGCATAAAGTCCCGTAAGCACTAAAAGTAAACCCAATGCTTTCCATAATTGAAACGGTAAAAAATAAGCATGGTACAATGCAAATCCTAAAGCTATAAAACTTGCAAATTGAATGTTTTTATGATACTGATTGGCAACCAAAATATACTTCTCTGCCTCTACCCCATATTTAATAAAATTATAGCAAGCTATAGTACTAAAAAAAAGAAAGTAAGACAGGTGTACATTTAAAGAAACATGCAACAAATAACAGCTGATATGTAACAAAGAAAATACTGAAAATGCCACATGAACACTGGCATCCAAATAAAAATCAAAAATTCGATTGAGCCATTTCATTGAACAAAAATAACCAAACTGTTAATAAGGTTGCATTTTGGTTAAAAACTTTAGCTATTACAGTTCTTAATAAAGCAATTTTAGAAGTATTTAATACTTACTTTTGAAGACCTTTTTTAAGTAAATTATGAAGACAGATGTGTTTGCATTACGCCATATTGGTGTTTGGGAAAAAGACCAAAAACAAATACTAAAAACTATTGGAGCAGATAGTTTGGAGCAGTTGATCAATGAGACCATTCCAGCTGATATTCGGTTAAAAGAACCATTGCAATTATCCAAGGCAATGAGTGAGCATGAATTTTTGAATCATATTCAGGAATTAGCGGACAAAAACAACGTATACAAATCCTATATTGGATTGGGATACCATGAAGCTATTATGCCTTCAGTCATCCAAAGAAACATACTTGAAAATCCGGGATGGTATACCGCATATACGCCTTACCAAGCAGAAATTGCCCAAGGGCGTTTGGAAGCACTATTAAATTTCCAAACCATGGTCACGGACCTAACAGGAATGGAATTGGCAAATGCCTCTCTTTTAGATGAAAGTACTGCAGCAGCTGAAGCCATGACCATGCTTTTTAATGTTAGAAGCAGGGAACAAAAGAAAAAAAGCGTTATAAAATTCTTTGTTTCCGAAGAAATACTACCACAAACATTATCCCTTTTAGTGACTCGTTCTAAACCATTGGGCATAACATTGGTAAAAGGCGACCACGAAACATTCAATTTTGGCGAAGATTTCTATGGTGCGTTATTGCAATACCCCGGAAAACACGGTCAAGTTTATGACTATTCAGGTTTTGTAACCAAAGCCAAGGAAAATAATATTAAGGTTGCTGTTGCTGCTGACATCCTAAGTTTGGTCCTTCTAAAAGCTCCAGGGGAATTTGGAGTAGATGTAGTAGTAGGCACAACACAACGTTTTGGTATTCCTTTGGGATATGGCGGTCCACATGCAGCTTTCTTTGCTACTAAAGAGGAATACAAAAGGAATATTCCAGGGAGAATCATCGGGATGACCAAAGATACAGATGGCAAAAGTGCTTTAAGAATGGCTCTACAAACTCGTGAGCAACATATTAAAAGAGATAAGGCAACTTCCAATATTTGCACGGCACAAGTACTATTAGCTGTTATGGCAGGTATGTATGCCGTATATCACGGTCCTAAAGGATTACAATATATTGCTGAAAAAGTCCACGATACAACGAAAAAAGTAAGCGGAAAAATTGAAGGTTTAGGATACAAACAATTGAATTCTTCCTTTTTTGACACCATTAAGATTCAGGTGAATGATGCTTCCTCTCTCAAAAATATTTCTGAAAAAAAAGGTGTCAATTTCAATTATATTAATGAACAAACTGTTTCTATTTCTATAAACGAAGCCACTTCTAAAAATGACATTGAACTCATAACATCTTGTTTTGTTGAATTGAATCAACCTAAAGAAAACACATCATTTTCTGCTTCACTTAAAAATATTATTCCTGAAGAGATACAAAGAAATTCGACCTTTTTAGAAGCCGACGTTTTTAATACCTATCACTCTGAAACGGAATTGATGCGTTACATCAAAAAATTGGAACGCAAAGACCTGTCTTTAAACCATTCCATGATTTCATTGGGTTCTTGTACCATGAAACTGAATGCGGCAACAGAAATGCTTCCTTTAAGTTCTCCTAAATGGGGGAACATCCATCCTTTTGTTCCTACAGCGCAAGCAGAAGGGTACCAAACAATGCTCAAGGAGTTAGAAAATGACCTGAGTATCATTACAGGTTTTGCTGGTACATCATTGCAGCCCAATTCTGGTGCCCAAGGAGAATTTGCCGGTCTTATGGCTATTAGGGCTTATCACGAATCTAGAAATGAAGCACATCGGAATATTTGTTTAATTCCAGCTTCGGCACATGGCACCAATCCAGCTTCTGCAGTGATGGCAGGAATGAAAGTCGTGGTGACCAAAACTGATGAAAAAGGAAATATAGATGTAGCTGATCTAGAAGAAAAAGCTCTGTTGCATAAAGAAAATTTATCCGCTTTAATGGTCACATACCCATCAACCCATGGAGTATTTGAATCATCAATAAAACAAATCACAAAAATTATTCATGACAATGGTGGTCAGGTTTATATGGATGGAGCCAACATGAATGCCCAAGTTGGTTTGACCAACCCTGCAACTATAGGTGCAGACGTATGCCATTTAAACTTGCACAAAACTTTTGCCATTCCACATGGTGGTGGTGGTCCTGGAGTAGGTCCCATTTGCGTTGCAGAACAACTAGTCCCTTTTCTTCCTGGAAATCCAGTTATTGAAACTGGTGGCAATACAGCAATTACCGCTATTTCTGGAGCTCCATGGGGCAGTTCTTTGGTCTGTTTGATTTCCTATGCTTATATAAAAATGCTTGGCGAATATGGATTGTCACAGTCCACCAAAATAGCTATTCTAAATGCCAATTATATTAAAGAAAGATTGAGCAGTGGTTATGATGTCCTCTACACTGGTGAACAGGGCAGAGCGGCGCATGAAATGATTATTGATTGTAGACCGTTTAAACAAAACGGAATTGAGGTGACAGATATCGCCAAAAGATTGATGGATTATGGTTTCCATGCGCCAACAGTTTCATTCCCTGTTGCCGGCACATTGATGATTGAACCTACGGAAAGTGAAAGTTTGGCAGAATTAGACCGTTTTTGCAATGCTATGCTCTCTATTAGAGAAGAAATTGATAATGCAGCAGACAATCCTAACAATGTGCTAAAAAACGCACCACATACTTTGGATATGGTTACCAATGATGATTGGGTTTTTCCATACACTAGACAACAGGCGGCATTTCCATTGCCTTATGTTTCTGAAAACAAGTTTTGGCCAAGTGTTAGACGAGTAGATGATGCTTATGGAGACCGTAATTTAATCTGTACTTGTACTCCAATTGAAGCTTACACCTAAGCATAAAAAACATCTAAACATAAGGGAAACAGGTCGTTCTTAGTTTTTTTACTGCTTTTTAAAACCTGAATATTTGGTTGTTTCGTTGCTGAACATCGTATTTAATGCTATGCACGCATAATACAAATATTGATTTTTTCAATATATTGTAAGATATCATATAAATAATAGTTTATGAATATTGGTATTACGGGAACTGGATGTTATGTTCCTTCCATTAAAGTTGAAAATACGGATTTTGACAAACATGAATTTTTTAATGTTGACGGAACAGTTTTTGACAATCCCACTGACGTAATTATTGAAAAATTTGAATCCATCACAGGTATTGCAGAAAGACGATATGCAAAAGAAGGTGTAAACAATTCTGACATGGCCGCTTTTGCCGCTGAAAAAGCTATTGAAGATGCCGGTATTGATCAGGAGAGTTTGGATTATATTATTGTTGCCCACAATTTTGGTGATGTTCCACACGGTGAAAGCCAAAGTGACATGCTACCTAGTTTGGCCACTAGAGTAAAACATAATCTTAAAATAAAAAACCCAAAATGTGTTGCCTATGATCTTATTTTTGGATGCCCAGGATGGATAGAAGGCGTAATACAGGCCAAAGCATTTATTAAAAGTGGCATTGCAAAAAAATGCTTGGTGATTGGCAGTGAAACACTTTCTAGGGTGACCGATCCACATGACAGGGATAGTATGATTTATTCTGATGGAGCTGGCGCAACAATTATTGAAGCTGATAGTGACGGTGAAATATTAAATCATACCTCAGCTACATATGCCAATGGTGAAGCATATTACCTCTTTTTTGGAGGCACCTACAAGCAAGATGCCAATGAGGATAACAAATACATTAAGATGTATGGCAGAAAAATCTATGAGTTTGCAGTGACATATGTTCCGCAAGCTATGAAAGACTGTTTAGATAAAACTGGCGTACCTATTGATGAAGTTAAAAAAATATTCATCCATCAAGCCAATGAAAAAATGGATGAAGCCATTGTAAAACGTTTTTACAAATTGTACGACAAAGCTGTCCCTGAAGGTATTATGCCCATGAACATCAGCACAATGGGGAATAACTCAGTCGCTACAATCCCCACTCTTTTTGATATGGTCAGACGTGGAAAGTTAGAAAACCAAAGCGTGCAAAAGGGAGATGTCGTTATCTTTGCCAGTGTTGGCGCAGGAATGAACATCAACGCCATTGTATACAGATATTAAATTTCTGTCCTCCATCTAACTTAAAAAATTGACACCAAAGAAATAGAAGGTATATATTTGTTTAAGAATTCATTTATTTCTTTATGAAATTACCTCAAATCATTTACAAACTAATCTATCAGAAACACATAAATTATATTGTAAGAAACACAAATTACCTCTTACATTATTTTATTCCCAACTTAGTTAAAATCCCTCCTTCTGGAAAAATTACCCTAAAATCAGATTCTGGAAAAATCAATATCCTAACCAATCAAACAAGTTATATAAGCTCATTATTGTTTTGGAATGGGTACAAAAAGTTTGAATATTCGGAGATTTTTGAAAACCTATCAAAAGAAATCAGTTCCTTTCTGGACATAGGGTCTAACATAGGATATTATTCATTACTTGCGGCAAAGGCCAACCCTAAAATTAAAATACTAGCTTTTGAGCCCGCATTAGGTCCAAAATTTTATTTAAAAAACAACATTGCATTAAATGGGTTTAAAAACAATATTACTGCCATAGATATTGCTTTATCTAACCAAACTGGCGATATAGATTTTTATGAAGTCGAAAATCAAAAATACACCTATCTAAAATATAATCTGGCTGGAGAAGGTAATACGGGTACAAAAAAAACCTCTCGGAATTTTGTAAAAAAAACGGTGAAAACTACAACTTTAGATCAGTTTGTAAATACTAATACCATAACAAGTATTGATTTGATTAAATTAGACACTGAAGGAACAGAAATAGATATTTTAAAGTCTGGTATCAATGCCATAAAAAGGCATGAACCCATTGTCATTTCAGAAACGCTATTTAATACTATTGAACATGATTTAGAAGTCTTTTTCAAGAAGTTGAATTATGAAATGTACAATCATACTGAAAGTGGTTTGATAAAAGTAGACACTATTGTAAGAACAAAAGATGATGGAATTAGAAACTGTTTTTTTGTTCCCAAGTCAAAATTACATCTTATTGATTCTTATATTAAAAATTAAAATTTTGAAAATATGTATTATCATTCCTGCTCACAATGAAGAAGCCTATCTAAAAGATTGTCTAAATTCTTTTGTAACACAAACTGTGACTCCAGATGAACTTATTGTGGTTGATGACAACTCTAGCGACAATACTTTTGCCATTGCATCAGAATTTGCAAAAAAACACAACTGGATTAAAGTAATACAAAACACTTCGACCGATGAACATATTCCAGGGAAAAAAGTAGTGGACACCTTTAATTATGGATTACTATATGCCTCTAGCTTTAACTTAATTGGAAAGTTTGATGCCGATATAATTCTCCCTTCCAACTATTTTGAAACTATGTTAAATCACTTTCAGAGCAATTGGAAACTAGGCATGTGTTCTGGATTGCTTTATGTAAAAAAGAAAGGTAATTGGGTTTATGAAAACATTGCCGATAAAAACCATATTCGTGGCCCCATAAAACTATACCATAAAACCTGTTTTGATAAAATAGAAGGTTTACGACCAGCTGTGGGTTGGGATACCGTAGATGTGCTCTTAGCTAAATTTCATGACTTTGAAACCCTCACTGATGATTCTTTGCATGTAAAACATTTGCGCCCCACAGGGCTATCTTATGCAACAAAAAACAAATATGTAAAAGGCGAAGCTCTATACAAAATGCGCTATGGTTTGGTACTAGCCAAAATAGCGGCTTTAAAAATGGCATGGCAAGCAAAAAGCCCAGCCCTTTATCTCAATATTATTTTCGGCTATATAAAAGCAATCCTAAACAAACTTCCAAGATTTGTAAATAAAGAAGAAGGAGATTTTATTAGAAAATACAGATGGAAGGGAATTTGGGAGAAACTGTTTTAATATTTATTACTCTACACGAATTTTATAAATCCCAGTTTCAGAATCAAGTTGAAATTCTGCATTCTCAATCTCTATTTCATTATAGTTTGTATGAGAGCAACAATTTTCATTAACTAGTACAGCGTCCACAACAAGGTTAAATATATTTTTATCAGCAATTCTAACTAAGACGTTTACTTTTTCGGTTTCCCATCCAATAGAATTAATCCGAATTAAATCAATATTATCTTCATCTATAAAATCAAAACCAACATTGGAATCATCAATGATGATTAACAACTTCTATTTGATTGACTTGATAAGTTCCATTTGTGAACAAATTTTCACCTGTTGTATTATCTATAATTTCAAATAAAAAAGGAGTTGGAGGTGTCAAACAGGCTATGTCATCACAATCATTCTTACATCCTAAAATGAAAATCACAATTCATAAAAGAAACAATATCTTATTATTCATATTTATCGCCAATACTTTAAAAACAACCACTATTCCTTATTCCAGCACCTCAACTATGGGCTTCCCTGTGGTACCATTCGGAAAAGAAATCCCCAATAAAGTCGCTATGGTCGGGGCAATATCCGGAATTTCAGTTCTAACAGCTGTACTCCCTTTTTTTATTCCCTTACCATAAAACAACAAAGGCACATGGGTATCATAGATTTGCACAGAACCATGTGTAGAACCTGTTATGGAATAATTTATAAACCCAGGTGCGTTGACCACTAAAACATCACCTGATCGTTTTTGGTTGTACCCATTTTGTAAAATATACGGAATGCCTTTTGTGTATTGATTTTGCCACATTTGATGTCCCGTATATACTTTGTCCACATGCTCATATTCCAACAACTCTTTAGCCAATGTTTCCTCTACTTCTTTAAGATCTAAATCCAAGTTATTGATTATTTTATGATCTAAAAACAATTGCCCATTAGACCTGTTTTTTACAATATCCGTTGTACCATAAGTATATTTTAAGAACTCTGTAAATTTATTATTTTCCTCCTCTGACCCTAAATAACCAGCAGGTATTTTATTGGCCTTTAAATACGCAGGAACATGAATAGCACCGTGATCTGCAGTTAAAAACACTGTAAACTCTCCTGCTCCAACTTGAGCATCCAATGCATTAAAAAATCGTTCTAAATCTTTATCCAAACGTAAATATGCATCTTGAACTTCTTTAGAATTTACTCCGTATTTATGGCCTACATAATCGGTACTGGAAAAACTTACAGCCAAGAAATCTGTAATAGCATCCATTCCTAAATTTTCAGCCTTTAATGCCGCCAAAGCAAAATCCGCTGTAATACTATTTCCATAAGATGTTGCCTTTAATATATCATACTTTCCATTTGCATTCCATAAACTTTGTATATCATGTGGAAATGTGGGAGTAGCTTCTCCATCAAACAAACCTTCATAGACATTGTTATCAGAACCACTTTCTATAAAAGTGTTTATGTCTTTATATGTAGTCCAAGGTTTTTTATACTTGTCAACACTTTTCTCAGTATTAAAATCTTTTACCCATTGAGGCAAATCATTCATATAAAAAGAACTGGTAATCCAATTGCCTTCATCTTTGCCATAAAACCAATAAGCGGCATTTGCTGTATGACCTCCTGGCAATACCGCCCCCCTATCTTTTAGGGCAATAGCAATGGTTTTTCCTCTCATTTGTGTGTGCAACCTAAGCTGATCGGTTATTGTGGTAACATTCATTCTATGTGGGGACATTTTTCCTGCATCTGAAGCAGTCCCTACTGAAGAATAATTATCATCAGAAGCACAATAAACTTCTTCACCTATTTCCTTATCATACCAATTGTTTCCGATAATACCATGTGCGGATGGTGTTGACCCTGTATAGATTGATGTATGTCCAGGCCCTGTACTTGTTGGTGCGTAATTAAAATGATTGTTTTTACAATTAAACCCTTCATTTACCAAACGTTTAAAACCACCTTCCCCATAATGATTCCAAAATCTAGTAAGATAATCATACCGCATTTGGTCTACTACGATACCAACTACCAATTTTGGTGGGTTACTTAATGCGTTCTGCTTTTCAACTAACGGTTTGTTCTTTGATTTTCTTTGAGCGGATATTTTACTGATTGAAAAACTAAATACAACTACTAACGTTATAAAAAGGAATTTGTGTTTTATCATCATGCTATTCTTAGAAGGGTAAAATTAAATAAATAAAGCTTTAAAAAAATTAAATGTAAGGTTAAATACCGCCCATTATTGTTATTTTTACATGAAGAAGCATATTTTTACTGCATGAAATATATAGCATCTATTGGTAGCTATTTTATTATGATTTGGGAGGTTTTTAAGAAACCTACAAAGTGGAGGATTATGAAGTCCTTGATTTTAAAAGAGATAGATGAACTTATATATGGGTCCTTGGGCATCATTATTTTTATCTCCTTTTTTATTGGAGGGGTTGTGACCATACAAACCGCACTTAATATGACAAGCCCTTTTATTCCAAAAAACCTGATTGGTTTTGCTGCAAGGCAATCTGTAATCTTGGAATTTGCACCTACCTTTTGCTCTATAATAATGGCAGGAAAAGTAGGCTCTTATATTACCTCAAGTATTGGCACAATGAGAGTTACAGAACAAATTGATGCGTTAGAGGTAATGGGAGTAAACTCTTTGAATTATTTGGTTTTCCCTAAAATCATCGCAATGCTTTTCTATCCATTTGCCATTGCCATTGCCATGTTTGTTGGCGTATTGGGTGGATGGATTGCCTGTGCATTTGGCGGTTTTAGCTCCAGTGCCGATTTTGTGGAAGGAATACAATTGGATTTTATTCCGTTCCACGTCACCTATTCCTTTATAAAGACCATCATATTTGCCTTTGTAATTGCCACCATACCATCATTTCATGGGTTTTTTATGAAAGGCGGCGCTTTGGAAGTTGGCAAGGCAAGTACCACTGCCTTTGTATGGACTAGTGTGGTTATTATTATTTTAAACTATATTCTCACACAACTTTTATTGGGCTAATGATCAAAGTAGACAACATACATAAAACTTTTGGAGACAACCATGTTTTAAAAGGTATTAACACCTGTTTTGACAAAGGAAAGACCAATCTAATCATAGGACAAAGCGGTTCTGGAAAAACGGTATTTCTAAAATGTCTTTTAGGTCTTTTTACTCCTGAAGAGGGGACTATAGAATATGATGGCCAAAACTATTCTGAGCTTACCAATAATGAAAAACGGGATTTAAGACAAGATATGGGCATGGTGTTCCAAAGCAGCGCCTTGTTTGATTCCATGACAGTAGAAGGCAACGTTATGTTCCCTTTGGGCATGTTCACCAAACAATCAAAATCTGAAATGCAAGATCGGGTGGATATTGTTTTAAAAAGGGTAAACCTTATTGATGCACACAACAAATATCCTTCAGAAATTTCTGGGGGAATGCAAAAAAGGGTGGCCATCGCCAGAGCCATTGTAATGAACCCCAAATATTTGTTCTGTGATGAACCCAACTCTGGATTAGATCCCAAAACAGCTATTCTTATTGACAATCTTATCCAAGAAATCACCAAAGAGTATAATATTACCACGGTAATAAATACACATGACATGAATTCTGTGATGGAAATTGGAGAAAAGATTATTTTCCTAAAAGATGGTTTAAAAGAATGGGAAGGCACCAAAGATGAAATCTTTAAAACCGATAATGAAGCGGTGACCAATTTCGTTTATTCTTCTGAGCTCTTTAAAAAAGTAAGACAGATGTATATTGAGGAAAGAAATTAGTATTAAGTTATTATTTAACCTGAATTGTACTATCCTTTAAACGTAGTTTTAACCAATTATTTAGTTTTTTTGTATCCTCTTCAACTTTTCCTTGATTGGATATATCTTTCCATTTAACCTCAAAAACAGGAATGGTATCAATTTTACTAAAGTCAGTTTTTATAGTCCGGGAAAATCCTAAAGATTCCAAATTATCATAATTTACTTTTGCTTCTGCGCTTATTTCTTGGAAAGGAATCTGACTGGCTACCAACCTACTTAATCCTGACAGTTCTTCTTCCAGCAAACGTATTCTTTCATCTTTGTTCAATAATTCTGCTTTCTTTGACTCATAGAGTTCACTTACATAATTAAATTTTTCCTCAGAATCATCCCGTCCACCCTGCACAATCTTTAACTGGGTATTTTCCAACTTAGAATAATTAGATTTTTGTGTACGCCAAGTATCAATTATGTTCTCTGGTATCAATTCATTGCCCATACATACCAATTCTATAACAGATTCACCATCTTCAGTATAATTGATCTGGGTTAAGTTCTCCATATACCTACCTCTGTCCTTAAATTGATACGTTCCAATGGTCTCATTAATCAATTCTTGTGCTTGGGTCATGTATCTAGATTCTTGTAACGCCTTATAAAAAGTATAACCTGCTGGGACCATGACCAAAATTGCCAATAAAGAGGCTAATCTTCCTATTAACCTTCTTTTTTGGGAATTGGCATAACGTACCATTGGAAACCGTAAATACTTAATGACCAAAAAAGTAGCAAGTCCTATGAAAATGGTATTTATAGTAAATAAATACATAGCGCCCAAGGCATATTCCCAATTTCTAATTGCCAAACCAAATCCAACCGTACACAATGGTGGCATCAAAGCGGTTGCGATAGCTACCCCAAAAATTACACTGGCAACTGTTCCTTTTTTTGCTCTAGCAATCACCAAGGCCAAGCCTCCAAAAAAGGCGATTAACACATCCCTAATATCTGGTTTCACCCTTGCTAAAAGCTCAGAAGATTCATCACGTAGCGGAAAAAGAGCAAAAAATAAATATGCGGTGACCACACTAAGCACCACCATTACAGCAAAGTTTTTCAAAGAACGTCTTAGTGTATCAATATCATTTATGGCCAATGACATTCCCATTCCTAAAATAGGACCCATTAGTGGTGAAATTAACATGGCTCCAATAACAACCGCAGTAGAATTTGCATTAAGACCCACTGAGGCTATAAAAATGGAACAAATTAAAATCCAAGAGGTATGGCCTTTAAAAGGTATGTCTTCAATTATAGATTCTTTGGTAGCATCCTGATCGGTATTGCTCCTAATATTTAGGAGCTCAGTAAGAAACTTCTTGGTACTGCCCAAAAGCCCTTGAAAGTCTTTTTTAACCTCATCCCCACTATCTTCAATGTCAGGAGAGCTATAATTTTTATTTAAATTTTCACTCATATATTATGCATACTTGTCTCCAAATTTATCTTTTACTTTGGTCAGTACTTTTTTAATGTCTTGCTCTTTGGATTTGGGGTATATCAACAACACTTCCTCTTTGTCCACTATTATATAATCGTTCAACCCATCAACAACCACTACCTTACCTTTAGAGGATCTAATCATATTGCCTTGGGCATCTTCACAAAACACTTGGCAATTTACAACTGCATTATTACTTTCATCTTTATCCAATTTATCATACAATGAACCCCATGTTCCCAAATCGTTCCAATCAAAAGTTGCTGGTAGAACATAGGTGGATTTGGACTGTTCCAAAATAGCATAATCTATTGATGTATTTTCCGCCTTTTCATAATTTTCATTTATAAAAGACTGTTCTTCAGATGTATTATAATAAGAAATTCCATCTTGAAACAGCTGATATTGTTCAGGCTGATATTTTTTAAACGCATTTACAATTGTATTTGCCCCCCACATAAAAATCCCTGCATTCCATAAAAAATTACCTTGGGCCAAAAAATCTTTCGCCGTTTCATAATCTGGTTTCTCTCTAAACTGATTTACTTTTTTTAGCTTAGAACTGCTTTCTTTTTCATACTCAATATACCCAAAACCTGTATTAGGAAAAGTAGGTTTAATACCCAATGTACATAATACCTCTTCTTCCTCGCACTTTGCAAAACATGTTGTAACATCTTTGGCAAAAGCAGCTTCATCTTCTATCCAATGGTCACTTGGTGCCACGATCATTACTGCATCTGGGTTTTCTTTCTGGATTTTTAATGCTGCATATAAAATACAAGGCGCCGTGTTTCGCATGGCGGGTTCCAAGACCACTTGTTCTTGTTTTACCATTGGCAATTGCTCCAACACCAAATCATTGTATCGCTCATTGGTTAGGATCAATATATTTTCTGCAGGAACAAATTTATTGAGCCGCTTAAATGTTTTTTGTATCAGGGTATCCCCAGTTCCCAACATATCATGAAACTGTTTGGGATAGGATGATGTGCTTATAGGCCAAAACCTAGAACCTACACCTCCTGCCATTAAAACCGCATAATAATTCTTGTTCATTTGTTACTTTTTTATTTAGGTCTCGACTCCGCTCGATCCTGAGCGTTATTTAGTTTTAATTAATTCTACCTCTGCATTAGGTTGAAACAAATATAGTTTTCCCGTAGCCATTTCAACACACTCATACCTCTTTACTCTTTTATTCCCTTTTTTGAACAATTTACCATTATATAATCTAAAAACACTCCCAAAGGGCAGTTCAAAAACATAAGAATTTTCTTCATGTTCTTTATTAAATGACTTTAATGCAATGGACAAATTGACATCTGTACTACTACTCGCTTTTGGGTTTTTAAAATGATTCGCCAAAACAGGCAATAATTTAGATGGGAAAATTTCTGGCCTAATAAAAGGCAACATTAAAGACTGAAACGTATGTTTCCATTCCAATCCATGGGGTTTAATTCGCCTTCCATACTTTTCAAAAGCAACTAAATGTGCTATTTCATGTATTAAGGTAATAAAAAAACTATATTTATTAGAGCCTGCATTTACCGTTATTTGATGTGACCCGTTAGGCATTCTTCTATAATCTCCATGGCGGGTAACCCGTTGATTTACAATTTTAAGATTGACCCCATGCATTTTGATAAGTTCCATACAGGGTAAAACTGCACGCTCTGGAATATATTTCTGTAACGTCTCTATCATGATGCGGTTATCATTGATAAGAGTTCATCCATATGATAAAACAACTTGGTAGTCTCTTTACCAAAATTCTCGTCTACATTGTGCATTGCGAAGCCAAAAACATCAAATCCACCATTTTTAGCTGCTGTTACTCCTTTACCGGAATCTTCGATAACCAAGCAATCATTAGGTGAAAAGCCCATTGTATTGGCAGAATGTAAAAAAATTGCAGGATCTGGCTTCCATTTTCCAAGATCATAACAGCTAAATATATTATCTCCAAAAAAATCAATAAGACCTGTGATTTCAAGGTTCCATTTTATTTTTTTCCTTGGCCCACTTGATGCCACACAAAACGGAATATCCAAATCTTGTAATACTTCTTTAATTCCGTTTATAGGTTTCAATTCTGTTTTAAAGGCTTCAAAAGTTCTTTTTCTGTATTCTTTTTCAAAATTTTCAGGTAGGCTTTTTTTGATAATAGTCTCAACTTGTGAAATACAATTTTTTAAAAAGCTTCCTTTAAAATTTCTCATGGCATAGGCAATATCAATATTTGCATTATGCTCATTTGCCATATCTACTATAATTTGGTTTCCAAGAATTTCGCTATCTACCAAAACCCCATCGCAATCAAATATGAGACACTTATATTCTTTCATCAAATTTAAGGCGTACTGCTACTCACTTGTAACATTTTTCCATTGTAGAGCTTATTTCCCGTCAAAGCAAAACCCTTGATATAGTTTGCCATTTCCAATGCTGTTGTAGGTGCTTGGTAGCCTGGAAAAGCTTCTTCAAGCATTTCTGTCTGTACCGCTCCCAATGCCAATACATTAAATGAGGGGCCAGTGCTTTTATATTCTTCCGCCAACAATTCTGTCAATGTAATCAATGCTCCTTTGCTGGAACTATAGGCAGATAAGCCCGAAAATTTTAAACTCCCCTGTACTCCGCCCATGGAGCTTATGTTCACCACATGCCCATGCTCTTCCATTTTAGGAAGCACTTTTTTTGTGATTTCTGCTACCCCAAATACATTTACTTTATATACATTAAGAAAATCATCTATAGTGGTTTCAGAAAATGGTTTACTCATTAATTTCCCCGCATTGTTGATTAAAATATCAACTGTGGACATAAACGTTTCCAAAAAATCGTCTAGTTTTTCCAAATCTTCGGGGTTGGACAAATCAAAAGGGAAACTGACTATATTCTGATGCTTCAATTTTTTAACGGGCTCATCATTTCTAGATAAGGCTAATACTTTATGTCCTTCATCCGCAAAAAGTTTTGCAAGTTGAAACCCAATTCCCCTACTTGTCCCCGTTATAATAACATTTGCCATTAGTTGTATTTTATTTCTTTGGTAGCTGCATTGACTATTCCTTCTACAACGGGTATAGATTTATTCACTATTGTGGCCATATGCTCAAAATCCATTAAAGAAGCCTCATCCCCAACTTTGTGATAATGATCAAAATTAGTGAAATCAAAGGTGCTGTACGTTTGTGAAGGAACACCAAATTCTTTATGGAACGCATAGTTATCTGAACGCTGAAACAAATTAAATTCTTTGGCTGTTGGAAGAAAACCTATCAGTTTCTCTTCGGCATATTTATTACTGACCTCTGCCATATTAGATTGCTCATGCCCTGTGAGGTACATAAAATAGTCTTTGTCAACCATTGCCACACCTACCATTTCAAAATTCAGCATTGTATATAAATTCAAGTTTTGTTCTTTTAACCTTTTCGCTAAATGTTTAGACCCCAAAAGTCCTTTCTCTTCTGCACTGAACAGAGCAAAAATCACACTCCGTTTATTTGTTTTTACTTTACTGAAATATCTTGCCAACTCTAAAACTGTAGTTGTTCCTGATGCATTGTCATTGGCTCCATTGGCTATGGAATCACCATTCACAGCGTTTATTTCACCAATATGGTCATAATGAGCACCTATTACAACAAACTCTTTCTTCAATTGTTCATCATTCCCTTCAATAACCCCCACTATATTATATCCAATTTTATCAACGTTTGTTAGGGTATCTCTATATGATGAAAAATAGGGAGCTATGTCATAGTCCTTAAAAATACCTTCAATATAACTTGCTGCTTTGGCAATACCCTCACTTCCTGTATCTCTACCTCTTAATTCATCAGAAGCTAAAAAAGTGATAATTTTCCCAACTCTTTCTTTACTTGAAAAATCAGTACTTAATGATTTTCCTTTTACATACTTTGTAGTAACAGGGATTGTGCCCCTATTTTGTGTATTTTGGGGAACAACACTTCCTTTTACCCCTTCTGGACCATTTGGGGCCATATCTTTATTTGTCACTTTACTTTTTGTTGCATCACAACTAATCATCATGATTAGAATAAATATGCCAAATACTTTTTTCATAAAACTATCATTTTGTAAAGTTTAAAGATAAAAAAAGCATCTCATTAATTTTGAGATGCTTTTAAAATATAATAATGATTTTATATATCTACGCCAACATAGTCACAGGGTTTTCCAAATACGCCCTTAACGTCTGTAGAAATTGTGCTCCCGTAGCACCATCTACCGTTCTATGATCACATGCCAAAGTAACTTTCATTGTGCTGCCAACAACTATCTCTCCATTCTTGACCACCGGTTTTTCTACAATGGCCCCAACTGATAAAATAGCTGAATTAGGCTGATTGATAATTGATGTAAAATCCAAGATGCCAAACATACCCAAATTAGATACTGTAAACGTACTGCCTTCCATTTCTGCCGGAGTCAGTTTTTTATTTCTTGACCTACCTGCCATATCCTTGACCAAAGCTCCGATTTGAGACAAGCTCAATTGGTCTGCAAACTTAACTACAGGCACAACCAAACCGTCTGGCACAGCAACAGCCACTCCAATATGTATATGATGGTTATATTTCATGGCATCAGCACTCCAAGTAGTGTTTACTTGCGGATGCTTTTTAAGAGCCATAGCACAAGCTTTTAACACCAAATCATTAAAAGATACTTTGGTGTCTGGCAAACTATTTATTTGAACTCTTGATGCTTTTGCTTGATCCATATCTACCTCTATGGTAAGGTAATAATGTGGTGCGCTAAACTTAGATTCAGCTAAGCGTTTGGCAATAACTTTTCGCATTGTGGAATTTTTCACTTCCTCGCTGCTTTCTTCACCAACTGGTAAAACTATTGGTGCCATTGTCTGGTTAGATGTTTCTTTACCCCCAGAAACTGCAACAGGCTGTGCCTCTTGCTGTGCTGACTGATAATTTTCCACATCTTTTTTAACTATTCTTCCATTGTCACCCGTTCCTATAACCTTGGACAAGTCAACTCCTTTTTCTTGAGCTATTTTCTTTGCCAATGGCGAAGCCAAAATACGTTTACCATCAGTAGCTACTACTGCAACTGGAGTCTCAGATTTTGTTTCTGCAACTGCAACATCTGCCTTTTTTGTAGAAGTCTCTGGTTTAGGCGCTGTTGACTTTGCTTTCAACACACTATCAACATCTGTCCCTTCTGGTCCAATTACAGCCAATACTGCATCAACAGGAGCAGTTTCTCCTTCTTGAATTCCTACATATAACAAAACCCCGGAGTAAAAAGATTCAAACTCCATAGTGGCTTTATCAGTCTCTATTTCAGCTAAAATATCTCCTTCTTCAACCGTATCACCTACTTTTTTCAACCATGAGGCAACTGTGCCTTCTTCCATGGTATCACTTAAACGAGGCATTTTAATAACCTCTACTCCTTCAGGAATTTCTGTTGCTACAGCAATAGAATGATTTTCAATTTTTTCTTCTGAAACTTCAACCTCTTTTGGTGCCTCTTCTTTAACTTCAGTAGATGCAGCCCCTTTTAATAAGTCTGAAATATCTTCACCTTCATCGCCAATAATAGCTAAAAGCGAATCTACTGGAGCTCCATCTCCTTCTTCAATACCAATATACAATAAGGTTCCTTCATGAAAGGACTCAAATTCCATAGTCGCTTTATCGGTTTCTATTTCAGCTAAAATATCACCTTCTTCTACTTTATCTCCTACTTTCTTTAACCACTTAGCAACCGTACCTTCTTCCATGGTGTCACTAAGCCTTGGCATATTTATTATTATAGCCATCTACTTATAATTTATGTTGTAAAAATGGATAATCTTCTTGTTCGTACACCATATCATACATTTGGTTCAATGGTGGGTAATCTGACTCTTCAGCAAACTTCTCACATTCTGCGACTCTTTCCTTTATTTGTTTGTTGATTTCTTTTATTTCATCCTCAGTGGCATATTTCTTTTCCATAATAACATCCAAAACCTGTGTTATTGGATCTATTTTCTTATATTCCTCTACCTCTTCTTTTGTTCTATAATGTTGTGCATCTGACATAGAATGCCCTCTATATCTATAGGTTTTCATTTCCAAAAAAGTTGGCCCTCCACCGCTTCTTGCTCTATCTATAGCTTTACTCATCTCCTCTGCCACCGTAACTGGATCCATTCCATCTACTGGACCACAAGGCATTTCATATCCCAAACCTAATTTCCATATTTCTGTAGAGTATGATGTTCTTGCCACAGAAGTTCCCATAGCGTACCCATTGTTCTCGCAAACAAATACTATAGGTAATTGCCATAACATGGCCAAGTTAAAAGTCTCATGTAAAGATCCTTGCCTTACTGCACCATCTCCCATATAACATAGGGTGACTCCGTCTCTTTTAAAATACTTATCTGCAAAGGCCAAACCAGCTCCTAAAGGAATTTGCCCCCCTACAATACCATGCCCACCATAAAAACCTTTTTCTTTAGAAAAAATATGCATGGAGCCTCCCATGCCTTTTGAGGTTCCAGTTACCTTACCGTACAACTCTGCCATTACTCTTTTTGGATCCACACCCATACCTATAGGTTGCACATGATTTCTATATGCCGTAATCATTTTATCCTTGGACAAGTCCATTGCATGTAAAGCACCTGCTAATACAGCTTCTTGACCATTGTATAAATGAAGAAATCCTCTAACTTTTTGTTGTATGTAGACTGCGGCCAGTTTATCTTCAAACTTTCTCCAGAACATCATATCCTCATACCATTTTAGATAAACTTCTTTGGTTATTTTTTCCATTAATCTCTATTTTTTGTAGAATATTCGGTTGAAACGAAAGACAAAAATACACATTAAATCATTAGAGAAAAAAAATTGAATAAAAAGCTTCTATGTTACATCATCCACATTTAGCGATAATCAAAAAGTGCTTGATTTTTAATAAAAAATGAAGAAAAAATACCATTATAAAAAGGAATTGTCAAATGCAAAAGGAAGTAAATCCGCAATGGAGCTGCACTTAAGTATTTTTCCCGTTTCACCCATCATTAATATTTCTATAGGCCTTTTCTGTTTTTGTTCATATTCCAGTATAGATTGCCGACAATTTCCACAGGGTGCAGCTGGTCTATCAACTTTATATTTTTCTGAAGTTGCCGTTATGGCAATTTTATTTATTGAAACTTCTGGATATTTTGCCCCAGCTTGGAATACAGCTACGCGTTCTGCACATAACCCAGATGGGTATGATGCATTTTCTTGATTACTACCAATGACCACTTCACTATTTCCCAACAGTACAGCAGCACCAACTTTAAAATTTGAATATGGCGCATAAGCATTTCCTCTTGCTTCAATGGACAAGGTCAATAACTTTTGATCCTCTAAAGAAAGTTCTTCAAAAGATTCAAAAGAGAAAAACTCAAAAGTTGGCTTAATTCTTTTCATAACACTACTTCAAATTTATCCAAAAAATTAAAACCTACCCAAAGGTAGGTTTTAATTATAAAAATATATTTACCCTTCTTTAATCATTATAAAGTTCTTCCCCTAGGTTAAATGTAAGAGAAAAACGCAATGTATTTTCTAATGGATTTTGAACCTTAGAGGTAGAGAATAAATAAGACAAATCAACTTGGGCAGTCTTAAATTTAAAACCTGCACCCAAAGTAAAAAACTTTCTTGACCCTTTTTCTTCACTTTCATTAAAATACCCTGTTCTTATCATAAAAGCATCTTGATATGAATATTCTGCACCTAAAGACCATGTAAATTCTTTTAGTTCTTCACTAAATCCATTTGGAGCATCACCAAAAGATTCAAATACGCCGTTTAAAAACCCAATACTTTGATACTCAGAATTATCTTCTGAATCTATATCACCATCACCATCAAAATCTCTTGGAGTAGGTACTAAAAGCTTATTAATTTCCGTTGCTATACTTAAAGTATTGTCTTGATCCAAAATAAAATCAAAACCTGCACCTAATTTTAAATTAGTAGGTAAAAAGTTTTGCTGTCCTCCAGCATCATATTGAATTTTACCTCCAAGGTTTGAAAAATTGAAACCAGCTCTCCACCTACCATCAAAACTACTGTATGCTATTTCCCTTGAACGATAAAAACCCGCAATATCAACTGCAAAAGCATTTGCTCCCTGAGAATCACTTGAGCTTTCCTGAAATTTAAGATTAGAACTAATAAATCTACCAGCCACTGCCATGGAAAACTGAGTGGTTAATTTTAAGGAATAAGACCCATCTAAAGCAAATTCGTTTGGTTTAACTATTCTTGGGGTCTCATCTACCGTTTGCCTTAACTCTATTTCACCAAGACCAAAATACCGTATACTTACAGCAAATGCACTTCTTTCATTGATTTTATTAAAATAATTGGCATTCAGTAAAGAAACATCTGTAACTATACTTTCCAAATATGGTGTGTAACTTATACCAACACCCATTTTATTCTCCGCAAAAGCAAATTTTGCAGGGTTCCATTGCTGGGAAAAAGCATCCATTGATGTAGCTACACCCATATCCCCCATACCCGCAGCTCTAGCATCTGCTGCAATAGTTAAAAAAGGGACAGCTGTAGTAATTACTCTGCTCTCTTGAGCTGTTACTTTACCAGCTATAGCGAGCAAAGTTAATATCAGTATTTTTTTCATTTTTAGCATTAAGGTTTCGTTGGGTAAAACTCCTAAATCATTATCTAGAACAAAATGTATTTTATGTATTACATGTAAACGACGTTTTTAACATTATCTTATATCTGACTAGTATATATTTTGAAAAACTCGATATAATACAATATTTTGATATTCATTTGGCTCACATACATTATTAATTCCAACTGCCTTCTATAAAATTTATCTTCATCAACTCATACTATACAACTTGTTATAGCGTTATGACTTTATATTTTAATGCCACTTTTACATTTATGATATAGCTGTTTGTTAAAAATATTTTTTAAACAATAAAATATTATGTGCAAATAGTCGTTTTATAAGCCGAAAGTGATATAAAATCACATTTTAAAAAGTCAAAAAAAACCGTCAGGTAGTAAAATATTGAACTCAAGTCCTAATTATGAAAAACCAATTTATTAAAGTTATTCTCTCTTGTGCAGTGGTTACTGCGAGTTTTACAAGTTGTAAAAACTCTTCTTCATCATCTAAAAATGTTTCAAGAGCAACAGGTTGGAAAGTCAATGCCAAAGAAGGTGGCTTTCAGTTCAATTCAGATTTTAAAGAACAGGTAACAGCTCCTGGCCTTGTCTTTGTTGAAGGAGGTACATTTACGAAAGGTAAAGTACAAGATGATGTGATGCATGAATGGAACAACATCGCAACATCGCAACATGTTCAATCTTTTTATATGGATGAAACTGAGGTGACCAATGTTATGTACTTGGAATATTTGGATTACCTAAAAGCGGTATACCCACCAGACAATCCAAAATATGCCAACATATATGAAGGAGCACTTCCTGATACTTTGGTTTGGAGAAACAGATTGGGTTATAATGAAACCATGACAAACAACTATTTGAGACATCCTGCTTATGCAGAATATCCTGTTGTTGGCGTAAGTTGGATACAGGCGACACAATTTTCAGAATGGCGAACCAATCTTGTAAATCAAGCCATGTTAGAAAAAGAAGGATATCTATCAACAGATGCTAGATATGTTGCACAAAATGGTGATACAGACAATACATTTAGCACCGAAACTTATTTAAATAGACCTGATGCTATTTTTGGGGGATTAATTGATTCTTTACAAGGCAAACAAAAAAAAGATTCTCTATCTGTTTATGCCAAAAGGAGTAGTGGTATCATATTACCCGAATATAGACTCCCTACAGAAACCGAATGGGAATATGCTGCCCAAGCACAAGTTGGTTCCAGAGAATACAATAACTATAGAGGAAGAAAAAAATATCCTTGGGAAGGCGATTACACCCGTAACGGACAACGTGTTGGGCGAGGTGATCAACTGGCCAATTTTAAACAAGGAAAAGGAGATTATGGCGGAATTGCTGGATGGTCTGATGATGGAGCAGATATTACTGCCGAAGTTCAATCATACAAACCCAATGATTTAGGACTATATGATATGGCGGGCAATGTTTCTGAATGGGTAGCTGATGTATACAGACCTATTGTAGACGATGAAGTAAGTGATTTTAATTACTACAGAGGAAATGTATATATGAAAACTGCCATTGGAGAGGATGGAAAAGTAGAGATTTTAAGAGATGAAATTGTATTTGACACCTTACCAAATGGTAAAATAGTTGCTGTGAATTTACCTGGAGAAATTAAAATGATTCCTGTAGGAGAAGAAGAAACTTATCTTAGAACAAATTTTTCCACAAGTGACAACAGAGGGTACAGAGATGGTGAGCCTGGTTCTTCTAGATTCTATGACAGATTTAGTGATGAAGAAGATAGTGCAAACCAAAGAAAAATGTATAATTCACCTAATCATAAAGTAGAAAAGGATTCTCTTGGAAATCTAATACGTGAATATGACCAGTCCAATAATAGAACAACATTGATTAATGATGAAGTAAGAGTCTTTAAAGGTGGGTCATGGAAAGATAGAGCCTTTTGGTTAGATCCTGCACAACGAAGATATTTGCCACAATATATGGCTACAGATTATATTGGATTTAGGTGTGCCATGTCTAGAGTTGGTTCTAAGTCCAAAACAAAGAATAAAACACCTAGAGGTAAAAAAGCTAAATAAGTTTTTCTACATTCATAAAAAAAAGCCCTTTTAAAAGGGCTTTTTTTATATCTTAGATTTATGACTGTAGAAAAACTCCACAACCTTTTTTTAGAATTTCCAAATGCTTGTATTGATACTAGAAAAATAGTTGAAGGCTGTATTTTCTTTGCATTGACAGGTGATAATTTCAATGGAAATGAGTTTGCCCAAAAAGCTATTAAAAATGGAGCATCTTATGCTATCATTGACCAAGAAGAATACAAAATATCTAACAAAACTATTTTGGTCAAAAATGTGTTGAAAACACTACAAGAACTATCAACATACCACAGACGTTATTGCAGCACCAAGATAATTGCCCTAACTGGAAGCAACGGCAAGACTACAACAAAAGAGCTAATCAATGTTGTCCTTTCAAAAAAGTATAGAACAGTAGCCACAAAAGGTAATTTAAACAATCATATTGGTGTACCCTTAACTTTACTCAGCATTACTAAAGAAACTGAAATTGCTATTGTGGAAATGGGTGCCAATCATCTTGGAGAGATAGCATTTTTATGCAATATAACTCAGCCAGATTTTGGCTATATCACCAACTTTGGAAAAGCACATTTGGAAGGTTTTGGAAGCATTGAAGGTGTTGTTAAAGGGAAAAGTGAACTGTATGAATATCTTATCACACATAAAAAAAGCATATTCTTAAATGCTGATGACTCTATACAATTAGAAAAACTGGGGACTTATATTAAAAAAATAGGCTACAGTACAAACAATCACAAATTTTATCCTATTGATTTTTTAAATGCCAACCCTTTTGTCTCGATGCAATTTGAAGAAACCACTGTCACATCCCAATTAATTGGCAGTTACAACTTTACAAATTGTTGTGCAGCTATATTAATGGGTAAATATTTTAACATCCCATTAAAAGACATAAAAAATGCAATTGAACATTATACTCCAAAAAACAATCGTTCACAGATAATAACCAAAAATGGGCATTACATTATTCTAGATGCCTATAATGCAAATCCGTCCAGTATGGAGGCTGCTTTGAAAAATTTCAAAAAAAATAAGGATAAAAATAAAATTATTTTTTTAGGTGATATGTTTGAGCTTGGTAAATATGCAGTCGTTGAACACCAAAACATTGTAGATTCTATTTCTAAAATGTCTTTTGATAAAGTTTACCTGATTGGCGAAAACTTTTATGAGACAAAAACTTCTTATCAAAAATTCAAATCATTTGATGAGCTAGAAAAAAACTTAAAGAAAAACACTGTTGAAAAAAGCACTATTCTTATAAAAGGTTCAAGGAGCATGGCTTTAGAAAGAATTTTGGAATTACTATAAAAAAGGATGCATTCTTAATTATAAGACCAATTCTCTTACAATGTTTTTATACATATCATGCTTATACTCAACAGCATTCAATTCTATTAAATCTTCTCCCACATTCTCAAAATCACTTACAAATCTCTTTCCTTTAAATTTAAAGTAACCTGTATCTTCTTTTTCAATTTTAAAAAAATTGATGCTGCCATCAGCAAATCTAGAAACTACCAACCCACCTGTTAAACAGGTCCAACTATAATTAGTATTCTGTATTCTAAAAGGAAGTCTTTCTCCAGGATAGAGGCAAATAACCCAAAGCCTATACTCATCATTTTCAAACAAAAGATCTTGTCCAAGCGATGTGCTTATATGACTATCATTAAGCTCCTCTAACTTGGATATTTGCCATGTATCAAAATTTCCTGCCGGATTCAACTCCACATACTTCATTATTAACAATTAAATTTTGTAAATATTTGATTATGAACAAAATACATTAATTATTTTGCGACGGCAAAAATAATACAAAAGAGCTTATAAGAAATATATATGTAGGAATTTTAGTATTTTTTCATGTACTGAAAAAAGTGGGACATACTGGATTCGAACCGGTGACCTCTG